>JADGOF010000318.1 GCA_017883105.1 Acidimicrobiales bacterium | reverse complement strand
GTCCGCATCACCCACCTGCCCACCGGCATCGTGGTGGCCATGCAGGACGAGAAGAGCCAGATCCAGAACCGGGCCAAGGCGATGACCGTCCTGCGCTCACGGCTGCTCAAGGCCGAACAGGACCGCCAGGCTTCCGAGCTATCGGAGCAGCGGCGGAGCCAGGTGGGCAGCGGCGGGCGATCGGAGAAGATCCGCACGTACAACTACAAGGACAACCGGGTCACCGACCACCGCATCAAGCTGACACTGCACAAGCTGGACAGGATCCTGTTGGGCGATCTCGATGAGATCACCGATTCCCTGATGGCGGACAAGCGGGGTCGTCAGTTGGGCGACGGTTGATCTGATCATGGCCCGGGGTACCGCGACCAACGACACGGGAACGCCTTTGCCGGCTGTAGCGGACGATGACGGACGCTCCCGACTGGTCACGGCCATCGCCGCGCAGGTGGGCTCCGAGCGGGAGGCCACCTGGATCGTCGAGCACGTCGAGTCCAGGGGAGTCCCCGACGGACCGCGGCGGGACCGTGAGGTGAGGTCGCTGGCCGACCGCAGGGCATTCGGGGAGCCGCTCCAGTACATCCTCGGTCGCTGGCCGTTTCGGACACTCGACCTTTGTGTCGACCCGAGGGTCCTCATCCCCCGACCGGAGACCGAACAGGTGGTCGAGGTGGCCTTGGCCGAACTGGGCCGCAGCCAGGGACTGTCCCCATCTCCATCGCTCATCTGCGTGGACCTGGGCACCGGTTCGGGAGCGATTGCCCTGTCCTTGGCCGTCGAGGCCGGATCTGGCTGTCCCGATCTCGAGGTGTGGGCCACCGACCGTTTCACCGACGCCTTGGAGGTGGCGCGGGTGAATCGCACCGGGCTGGCCGGCACGGATGCCGCCGCCGCGGCCCGGGTCCATTTGGCGGACGGGTCATGGTTTGGGGCCCTCCCTTCCGAGCTGATGGGTCGGGTCGACCTGGTGGTGTCCAACCCTCCCTACGTGGCGTCGTCCGAGTACCCCGATCTCGAGCCCACCGTCCGTGACTGGGAGCCAGTCGGAGCCCTGGTGGCGGAGCGGGGGGTGGGAGGTGTGGAGGGCATGGCGGCCATCGAGACCATCATCTCCGGCGCCCGGCGATGGTTGAGCCGGGCGGGATCCCTGGTCGTCGAGATCGCACCGCACCAGGCCTACGCGTCGATCGATGCCGGCCGGCGGGCTGGCTTCTCCCACGTGTCGACCGAGCGGGATCTGGCCGGCAGACTCCGCATGCTGGTGGCCCGGTGCTGAGAGTGGCCGCCGGTGGATTCGGCGTTGACCACGAAGCGGTGGCCATGGCGGCCAAGGCGCTGGCTGACGGGTCAGTAGTGGCCATCCCCACCGACACCGTCTACGGATTGGCGGTCGACCCCACCCAACCCGACGCGGTAAGGCGGTTGTTCACCCTGAAGGTTCGTCCCAGTGACGTTCCCCTGCCCCTGCTGGTCGCTGGCTGGGAGCAGGTCGCATCGGTGGCCGGACACCTCGAGACCGCTGCCCGGGAACTGGCCGATCGCTTCTGGCCGGGTCCACTCACCCTGGTGGTTCCTCGCCGGGCCGGGTTCGTGGCCGACCTCGGTGGCCCGCCGGCGTCGAGTCAAATGGCGGGGCTCCGCTGGCCCGATCACCCCCTGGTGCAGGCGCTATGCCACACCCTGGGGCCGTTGGCGGTGACCAGTGCCAATCTTCACGGTGCCGCACCAGCCACCACGGCCCGAGGGGTGGAACAGGCATTCGCCGGCGCGGAGGCACTCGCCGTCATCGTCGACGGTGGAAGGTGCACCGGTATGCCCTCGACGGTGGTGGAGTGTCGTGGCCCGACCTCGCGCTGCCTCCGGGAGGGGGCAATCCTCTGGGGCGAGATCCTCGCGCATCCCCGAAGCGGGCCCTTCGCTGGTGGCACCGGATGAGATCCTCGGTCCCACCAGCAGCCCAACGGGACGTTCGATCGGTGATGGGGTTGACGATCGCCCAGTCCGCGGGCGACACTGGTGGTCTGATGCCTACGCCTTTCGACGCCCGCGACACCGTAATCATTATCGACTAGGCACGTACGAAGCCGGTATGTGCCTCCTGACCGTCCACTTGGTGGACGGTTTTTCAATTTGCGGCTCGTGTTGATGGGCGGGCGACCGGTTGGACACAACGGCACCCGGTACCAGGACCAAGACCAGACAACAGCAGAAGGACAGGAGAAGAGTGAGCAGCTACAAGGTTGGCGTGATCGGTGGAGACGGCATCGGTCCCGAAGTGGTGGCCGAGGCTCTGAAGGTGGTGGCGGCCACCGGCGTGTCCCTGACCACGACCGATTACGACCTTGGGGCCGACCGGTACGTCCGTACCGGCGAGGTTCTGCCCGACTCGGTGCTCGCCGAGCTGCGTGGCCAGGACGCCATCCTGCTCGGAGCGGTCGGGCCGCCGGTGGGCTCCAACGCGGTGCCCTCGGGTGCACTGGAGCGGGGGTTGCTGCTGCGCCTGCGCTTCGAACTGGACCTCTACGTGAACATGCGACCTTTCAGCGGGGTGCCCGGAGCCCTGTCTCCCGAGTGCGACTTCGTGGTCATCCGCGAGAACACCGAGGGAACCTACGCCGGTGAGGGTGGCTTCCTGCGCAAGGGGACCCCCTTCGAGGTGGCCACCCAGGGTTCGGTGAATACCCGCCACGGTGTCGAGCGGTGTGCCCGGTTTGCCTTCACTCTGGCCGCAGAACGCCCGCGTCACCATCTGACGTTGGTGCACAAGACCAACGTGCTCACCTTTGCCGGTGACCTGTGGCAGCGCACGGTCGACGAGGTGGCCACCGAGTACCCGGGGGTCACCCGGGACTACAGCCATGTGGACGCCACCTGCATCTATCTGGTTGAGAACTCCGCCCGCTACGACGTGATCGTCACGGATAACCTGTTCGGTGACATCATTACCGACCTGGCCGGAGCCATCGCCGGGGGCATCGGCTACGCCGCCTCGGCCAACCTCAATCCCGACCGCATCGGGCCGTCGCTCTTCGAGCCTGTCCATGGGGCGGCCCACGACATCGTGGGCACCGGCAAGGCCAATCCGGCCGCGGCCATCCGTTCGGCGGCCCTGATGCTCGACCACCTAGGCGAGACTTCGGCGGCAGAAAAGGTAACGCAGGCGCTTGCCGATTTCATCGCCTCAGGACCCAACCCGACCCTCTCCACCGCCGCCATCGGCGACGCCATCGCAGAAAGGCTGTAACCCGTGCCTCTGACCCCCACCGAAAAGATCTGGATGGACGGCAAACTGGTCAACTGGGCCGATGCCACCGTGCACGTGCTGACCCACACCATGCATTACGGATCTGGCGTGTTCGAAGGGATCCGCGCCTATCCCACCCAGCGCGGCGTGGCGGTGTTCCGCCTGCGGGACCACATCGAGCGGCTCTTCACGTCGGCCAAGGTGTTCATGATCGACGTCCCCTTCACCGTCGACGAGATCATCGATGCCACCCGCGACGTGGTCCGGGTCAACGGGCTCGATGACGGCTGCTACATCCGCCCGTTGGTCTATCTGGGCTACGGCGAGATGGGGCTCAACCCCATGCTCAGCCCGGTCAACGTCTCCATCGCCGCCTGGCCGTGGGGCACCTACCTGGGTGACGACGGCGTGGCCAACGGCGTGTCGACGAAGATCAGCTCGTGGCGTCGTCACGACGTCAACGCGGTGCCCACCGCGGCCAAGGGGAC
>JADGOF010000317.1 GCA_017883105.1 Acidimicrobiales bacterium | reverse complement strand
CTCTCCGCTGAACAGACCCGGCACCGCGACCTCCACCCAGCATCGCTTCGCCAGTTCGACCAGGCCGGTCACCTCTTCACCGGTGTTCCCATGACCTGGATGGCCAATTGGGCCGGAGGGTTCCCCCTGGCGTTGGACCGGGCGAAGGGAGCTCGGGTCACCGACGTCGACGGGCACTCCTACGTGGATTTCGCCCTCGGCGACACGGGAGCGATGGCCGGCCACTCCCCCGACCCTGTGGTCGCCGCCATCCGCACTCGCGTGGAGACCCTTGGCGGGATCACAGCGATGCTGCCCAGCGGGGACGCCGAATGGGTGGCCAACGAGCTCAGTCGCCGATTCGGCGTCTCCCAATGGTCCTTCGCCCTGAGTGCCACCGATGCCAATCGCTGGGCCCTTCGACTGGCTCGGCTGGCCACCGGCCGAAAGAAGATCCTGGTGTTCTCGTACTGCTACCACGGGAGTGTCGACGAGACCTTCGTCGTAGTCGGCCCCGGCGGTGGGACCGTGTCCCGCCCGGGCAACGTGGGCCCCGCCGTCGACCCGGCCATCACCACCGTCGCCGTGGAGTTCAACGACCTCGACGCCGTGGCCAGGGAACTCCGCACGGGCAAGATCGCCGCGGTCCTCACCGAGCCGGCTCTCACCAACATCGGCATCGTGCTCCCCTACGAAGGCTTCCATGCCGGCCTGCGCTCCTTGTGTGACGAGACCGGCACGTTGCTCATGATCGATGAAACGCACACCTACTCGGCGGGGCCGGGTGGGGCGACCAGGGCGTGGGGGCTCTCCCCCGACATCGTGACCATCGGGAAGGCCATCGCTGGTGGCATCCCCATCGGGGCGTTCGGACTGACCAACGCGCTCAGCGATGCCATCCTCCAGCTGGTGGTCAGCGACGATGCCGACATCGTGGACGTGGGCGGCATCGGGGGGACGTTGGCCGGCAACGCCCTGAGCATGGCCGCGGCCCGGGCCACGCTGGAACAGGTCCTGACCGATTCGGCCTTCGCCTCCATGGATGCCCTGTCGGAGCGGCTGACCGCCCGGGTAGCCGCCGCCATCGACCGACCACGGTCTGCCGTGGTCGGTCGCCCGCCTGGGCGCCCGCTCCGAATATCGCTTCGCCGCGCCGGCGCCGGTCAACGGCACCCAGTCCGCCCAGGCCGATGACCGCGAGCTCAACGACTACCTCCACCTGTTCATGAGCAATCGGGAGGTGCTGATCACCCCCTTCCACAACATGGTGCTGATGTGCCCGGACACCACCGCCGCCGATGTCGACCTCCACGGAGACCTGTTCGACGAGGCGCTGGCCCAACTGGTCTCCTGATGACAGGACCGGTGGCCACGACCCGCACCGTCAGCGGATCACGTCCCCGCGGCGGTCGCCTCAGCGGGCGGCAACGGCGCATCGAGCGGGCACATCCTCGGATCTGCGCCGGACAGTTGGCTGAGCGTCTCGACGGTGAGCCACTCCCGGAGGGCGGCAACCTCCTGGTCCACGGAGGCAGAGAAGAGTGAGTATCGATCGGAGAGCTCGCCGAGCAGCTTCCGCAACTCCCCCGCACTCCTGACGGTGGACAGGGTGGTCACCAGATCAAGATCGAATCGGGTGCGGCCGGCGGCACCGGCTCGCATGGCGGCATGGCGACCGGCGAACCGGACATCGGCGCTGTGGTCGAGGAGATCGAAGAGACGGTCGCTGTCGCCGGCATCGAGTGCACTGTCCCCCACCTGGTGCAGTTGGACGTCCCGCACCAGTTCGTCGACCTGGATCCCGCTCGCCACCACCGAACGCACCGGGAGGCCGACGAAGCAGAGTGTGACCTGGTCCGGTGCAGGGGGTCGGTGGTGGCCGATGGTGATCATGGGACTGACCGGTTGATCGGAGTGCTCCCCGGTCAGTTCGACCCATACGTGCTTCGAGTGGGTCGTGGTGGTGAATCCCCACCGGCTGGCCACCGCGGCGACGATCTGGAGGCCACGCCCGGTGGTTCCTGATTTGGTGAGGTCCACCGCCGTGCCCCGGGAAGGAACAGTGGCGGGCAGTTGGTCGGGGGCGTTGTCGAGGACCTCGATGCGCACCCCGGGACCGGCGGGACGTACGGTCACGATGAACCGATCCCGTGTGTGGTGAATGGCGTTGGTGGACAGTTCGGTGACGCACAGGGCGGCATCGTCGACAAGATCATCGAGCATCCACTCCTTCAACAGCGCGACAACGAACCGTCGGGCCTGGGGCCCGCTGGCCAGAGTCGGCTCGAAGGATGCCGAGTGGGCTGTAGTTGAATCCATCAGCGAAACGGTCCTGGTCATGGCGGACTTGACGGTCAGCCTTTCGAAATGGTGGTGTGCGCATTCGAACCTACCCAGAGTTGGCCTTCCGAACCCATTTCACCAAGAAGAATCGGCAATTCGACCCGCGGTCTGATCCCACGATGCCTGCCTGCATGGAGAGAACGTGGTACGCGATGGGCGGGGAACCCTGTCACCGGTCCCCACCGTCTCCGCGAGGAGGATGCCACGCCAACTAGCCGATGGTGGCGTCCTCACTCAGCCGGAGATCGTGATGGACCAGGACATCGAGGATCAACTCCCCGAGGATGGAGCTCGAGTACCAGACTCCCGACCCTCGTTCGATAACGGGGATGAAGCGGATCATCTCAAAGAGCTCTTCTTCGACCCATGGCCAGCCCAGGGGCGCCGAACGGGGGCGTTCGTCTTCGTGTCTGCGACCTCGTTCTGGAAGTATGGACCGGTGGAGTCGGGTCGTCTGGCCGGCAGTGCGGGAACTGATCCGCCCCATCCGCGGGGCGACCATGCTCGATGCTGGATACGGCGCCGGGGCTCAGTGGGCCTGCTTGCCCGGCGAAGGCGCCGGCGTGGTGGGAATCGACGTGAGCCCCGCATGATCGAGGAGACGGAACGCCGGGGCAACGGCCGGGGTCGCGTTGTGGTGGCGGACCTGGCCGGTCCGGTGCCACTCCAGCCGCAATCAATCGACGGCATCACCTGCTCGCTGGCGCTCTACTACCTCAGGGACTGGTGGCCGGGCCTTCGCGCGTTTGCCACGGCTCTTCGGCCCGGGGGATGGGTGGCCGCATCGCCTGAGCACCCGTTCGGGCCACCGCTCCTGTCCCAGATGGGTGGCTACTTCGATGCGGAGATGGTCACCTACACTTGGCGGAAAGATGAGGTCGAGGTGACTTGCAGCACTTCTGTCGGCGTCCGTTGTCGATGGTCGTGGAGGGCTCTGCCGATGCCGTGTTCGTCATTGACCGGATCGCCGAGCCGCAACCCTCACCCGAGGCTCTGCTCCGGTATCCGGACGATCTGGGCAAGGTCGACGGCGTCCCCTGGTTCATCGCCTACCGGCGGTACCTGCGACATGCACGTCAAGAAGCCGTCCGCCCCAAGTAGACCAGTGCTCCGGGGGGCACCTGGTCATCTCGCACGACCACCTTCCCGAACGCCATCAGTGCGAGTCCGGCCATCCGGAAGGACACGATCCCGAACGGGATCCCGATGATGGTGATGCACAGAAGGATGCCGGCGATTATCTGACTGATGGCCAAGGCGATTCCGCCCAAGATCAGCCATATGACGTTGCCGAGACAGCCGAACGCCGGGCTTGCATCGGGTCTCTGGATCACGACGCGGCCAAACGGCCAGAGCGCATAGCCGGCGAGCTTGAACGATTGGATGCCGAACGGGATGCCGATGATGGTGATGCAGTT
>JADGOF010000316.1 GCA_017883105.1 Acidimicrobiales bacterium | reverse complement strand
GAGCTTGACCAGATGGATGTCCCGGTTCTGCTCAGCGATGGCATAGAGAAGGTTCAGCGTCCCGGCCACGTTGTTGACCTGGGTGTAGACCGCGTGCTTTCGGTCGATCATCGAGTAGGGGGCCGAGCGCTGCTCGGCGAAGTGCACCACGGCCTCGGGCTGGGACGAGGCGAGGGTGTCGCTGACGAATGCCGGATCGGTCAGGTCTCCGACGTAGACGTCCATGGACAGTCCGGAGATCTCCTTCCACCGTCGGACCCGCTGCTGAAGGTTGACGATGGGCACCAAGGTGTCCACGCCCATCTCCAGGTCGTAGCCCCGGCGGGCGAAGTTGTCGACGATGCCCACCCGGTGTCCTCGTCTGGACAGATATAACGCCGTGGGCCAACCGAGGTAGCCGTCACCACCGAGTACCAGAATATTCACGTCTTGTCCCCTCCTACTCGCTCCTGCAATCGTGCCCACCCCGACTGGATCGCTCGAAGAGCGAAGCGAGGGCGCAGCTCACATTTTTATCACCTCCCACCTTGGAATGTCCTGAGAACTGCAATCAGATCGTCACATTGCGGGTTTCGGACCCCCGTAGGCACCGGAAGCGACCACGGTCAGTGGTCGACCGGACCGATCATTCCTGACTGTCGAGCGATGTCCCGCCGACCGGTTCGTCCCCCGTCCCTGTTGAACCGTTCAACAGGGGAAGGTCCAGCGTCGGGGGGCTCAGTTCGGGCGATTGGAGGGCCCGGGTCGTGGCGTCGACCGACGGAGGGTGGGGCAGCTCCTTGTCACCGGCGCCGACCACGCCCATCTCGACGAACCGCCGCGCCGTCACCAGCACCCGGCCTTCGAGCGACCCCACCGCCTTGTTGTAGGCAGCCACCGCGCTGTTCAACCCCTTCCCCACCCCGGACACGTGGTCCCCCAACACCGACAGGCGCTGGTAGAGCTCGGCACCGAGCAGTTGCACCTCGCGGGCGTTCTCAGCCAGCTGCTCCTGCTGCCAGCCGTAGGCCACCGCCCGCAGGAGGGCGATCAGCGATGTGGGTGTGGCCAGCAGGACATGGTTGGCCACCGCGTACTCCATGAGACCCGGTTCGTGCTCGAGGGCCGCCGTCAACAGGGGGTCACCGGGGATGAACGCCACCACGAATTCCGGCGACGGATCGACCCGCTTCCAGTACTCCTTCTTGGCCAGCGCGTCGACGTGCGCCTTCATTTGGCGCCCGTGGCTGGCCAGATGAAGGCGCCGCTGCGATTCGTCGTCGGCCTCGTTCGCGTCCAGAAACGCCTGCATAGGCACCTTGGCGTCCACTGCCACGTTCTTCCCGCCGGGTAGGTGCACGACCATGTCAGGGCGCATGCGGCCGGAGTCGCCGTCCGAGCTGACCTGCTCATCGAAGTCACAACGCTCGAGCATCCCGGCCATCTCCACCACTCGGCGCAGCTGCAGCTCTCCCCACCGACCACGGGTCTGTGGTGAGCGTAGGGCAGTGACCAGGTTTCGGGTCTCCTTCTGCAGCTGATCGTGGGACGTCGAGAGGTGCTTCATCTGCTCGGTGAGGGTCGTATAGGCCTTCTGCCGTTCGATTTCGAGCCGTTGCACGCCTTCGTCGTACCGGCCCAGCTTCTCGCCGAGGGGTTTCAATAACTGCTCGATGGCCTCGTGCCGCTTGGACAGCTCCCCCTCGGCCGCCTGGCGGGTCTCGTTGAGCTTGGTGTCGGCCAGTTGGAGGAACTGCTCATTGTTCCGCTGCAGCGCCAGGGAGGAGAGGCGGGAGAACTCCCCGGTCAGCTGGGACCGGATCTCCTCGAAGGCCTTGCTCCGTTGGGCGCCGGCGAGCCGCTCGTGCTCCAGCTCTGCAGTGAGATGGGTGACCTCCGGCTGGAACGAGACCAGACGTTGCCGTTCGCCGGCCAGGTCGGCCCTCAGCCCCTGGATGTCGGCGGTCAGCAGACGGTTCTGGTCGACGGCGTCAGCCAGACGGGCCTCCGCGGTACGTGCCGCGGTGACCTGATCGGCGCGGATCAACAGGCCGGCCACGAGGCCCAGTGCGGCTCCGGCAACGACGCCGAGTATGAGTCCGGTGATCATGACGAGTCCTCCTCGGGGCCGCGTCGGCCCGACGCGGCCCAGCGTACCGAGCGGGTGCGACACCTCCGGGAGACACCCGGCCGGAGCGCCCCGGCCTACCTGTGACACCATGGCCTGATGCACCGCCTCGTGGTCGTGGGAGCAGGCTTCGGAGGTCTTTCGGCGGCCCGCACACTCATCGGGAAGCCGGCCGAGGTGACCATCGTCGATCAGCGCAACTTCCACACGTTTCAACCACTGCTCTACGAGGTGGCCACCGCCGGACTCGAGTCGGGCGATGTGGCCTATCCGATCCGGTCGATCTTCGGGCGGGCCGACAACGTGACGTTCCGCTTCGCCACCGTCACCGGGGTCGACTGGGGCAGGCACCAGGTCTCACTGCTGGAGGCAGATCCCCTGCCCTTCGACTCGCTGATTGTGGCCAGTGGCGCCACGGCCAAGTTCTTCGGGATCCCCGGCGCCTCCGAATTCAGCTTCCCCCTCTACACCCTGACCGACGCCCGCAGGCTTCGGGATCACATCCTGCGCCGACTGGAACAGGTCGATGCCGATCCGGCCCTGACCGCCGAGGGTGGTCTCACCTTCGTCGTCGTCGGAGGAGGGCCCACCGGGGTGGAGGTGGCCGGCGCCCTGGCCGAGTTACTGGACGTCGCCGTGCGCCATGACGGTTTCCGGTTCAACCGCGAGGACGGAAAGATCGTGCTGGTCGACGGGTTGGGCCGCCTGTTGACCCCGTTCAAGGAGTCCGCGGCCACTTACGCGGCCAAGACGCTCCGCGGACGGGGCATCGAGCTGAGGCTCGGTCGCATGGTCAAGTCCGTCACCGACAGCTGCGTGGAGCTCGACGACGGCGAACAGATCCCCACCCGCACCGTGGTATGGGCCGGCGGGGTCACCGTCGACAGCACCATCGCCTCCCGGCTGGGCACCCCCACCGGGCAGAACGGGCGCTTGGTGGTGGACGCCGATCTCACCATCAGCGGGCGAGACGATGCCTACGCCGTCGGCGATGCCGCCGCCGTCCCCTGGGGACCGGACCCGGCCGACTCCGGGCGGATCTGCCCCCAACTGGCCCAGGTGGCCATCCAGTCCGGAAAGCACGCGGCCCTTCAGGCCATCAACCGCATGGAGGACCGACCGACCGAGCCGTTCCGCTACACGGACAAGGGGATCATGGCCACCATCGGCCGCCGAGCCGCCGTAACCCAGTTCCCGGGCGGGACACTGGTGCGGGGAACGCTCGGTTGGCTGGCCTGGCTGGGTCTCCACCTCCTCTACCTCATCGGATTCCGAAACCGGATCGTGGTGCTGGTCAACTGGTCGTGGCGCTACCTGTCGTGGGGATCGGGGCCCCGGGTCATCGTCGGCGACAATCTGGAGTAGCGCGGAGCCGACGGCGCTGACCGCCCGCAGGGGAACCGTCGCCCGTCACGCGGCAGCGACACCTGATCGACCCCGGGCCGGGCGGGTGTCCCTTCATTTCCGACCGGTTGGGAACAGCCCGCTTCGCGGGTACGGTGATTCGGGTGGAGGGTCCCCTCGAACAGATCGACCGAATGGTCCTACAGTTGTTCGCCCTGGTCGGAGAGTCGGTTTCCGGCGCCACCCTCGCCCTGCTGTCGGGGGACCGTGAAGCGGCCAAGGCGCTGGCCGAC
>JADGOF010000315.1 GCA_017883105.1 Acidimicrobiales bacterium | reverse complement strand
GCGGCCTCGTCACCGCGACGCTCGGCCCGGGTGACATAGCGAAGTCCGCCACCCTGTTGCACGAGGTCACGATCAAGGACCTCGGCGACCCGCGTCCCGAGTTCGGCGGCGTGCACGAGATCGCCAAGTACCGCGGCTTCGAGGGAGATAATCGTCACCAGTTCGTTCGGATCAAGTGGCGCGGGCCCGGCGATGTCTGGGGGGACCGCGTCGATCATCTCGATCATGGTGCGGAGGAGCTGGCGTCGGCGGTCAGCGTCCATCAGAGGCCCAGTTCCCGACGGCGTCGGTGGTTGTCTCGACCACGTCGACGTTGGCACTGCAAGCACACTCGAACCGGTAGGCGGGACGGGACGAGATTGTCGTCCGTCATCGCATGACCAGTCGGGCAGGCCACTTTCGGGCTCTTGACGCCGCGGACGGGGTCGGGCTGGTGGATAGAAATGGGGTCCTGACCAGGGGTTTTGGACACGTGGTCTCCATTCTGGGAACGGGGGTTCCCGATTGATTTCGAACTGTATAGAAAAGGACACTGGGCGGGTCCCAGAGATGCTCGCCAGCCCGTTGAGCCCCCCGCCCCCCATCGCCACTATGGCTACGCAGGAACGCTCCAGTCTCGGCTGGTGGCCTGGGATCCCCCCCGCGCTCCTCTTCCGAGTCGAGATGCATACCACCCATGCACGAGGTCGAGTCACTCATCTGGTCAGCCCCTCACCGGCACGGTCACGAACATGACCGCTTCGAGATGACTGCACGAGCGCCGGCATGGGCATGAGCATGACCATCGACCGTTCGTGAGGTCAACGCTGTGGATGCCATGGTCGCCTCGGATGGTGGCGACGACGTGGTTCGGCATGGCGATGCGAACGAAGACTCGATGATCGGTGAGTAGTCGAGCCGCCTTGGCGGCTACCGTTGCCGAGGTGGTCACGGTGCATCGCATTGCATCCGTGCCCGCAGGGACGCCGGGTCGGGGGCGCCACCACCTACGTGGAACCCACCGCAGGTGGGGCATCTGTAGACGGCTGGCGGTGCGCTTCGGTCCTTCTCCCCGCGTCGAGCCGCTGCCTCGGCCGCACCGGCCTCGGTGAAGTAAGCCACCTTCGGCTTTCCAAACCGGTTGACGTGGGCCGACGGCTCACGGTCAATCACGCGCCGGTGGCGGCTCGCCTTCACGGAGCCAGACGCCCTGCTTCCTCTTGGCTTACTCATGAGTTGTTCCTTTGTTCGTCTAGCTGCAGGACCGGGCGTTGGTTGGTTCCGGCGGCGGCGCGCTCGGCGGCGGCCCTGGCGGCGGCGCGGTTCCGTCGACGCCTTGCGGGTTGCTTCGCCCGAGCGCGGTCACGCTTGGCTCCGTGGCGGCGTGGCATCAGTTGGCCCCGTGAGGTCTCGTTAGGTCTCCTCCGTAAAGTTTCCCGTGAGAGAGATATGGGGAAGTTATGGGAAGTGACCTCACCGGACCTCACCAACTTCCCATTCTTCCTGGTCAGAGACCTGGCCGGCATTTACAACGATTCCGAGATCGAGCACGTACTTGGCTCCCTGGTACGTCTGGAGGGTGATGTCGTGCTCCTCAAGTGACGATGAGAAATCCTGGGTTCGCCCGGGACGTTCGCCAGTCCGCTCGCACCAGTCGCGCCACACCGTGAACAGATCACCGACCTTGGTCTTCACCTTCGGGACGACCACGGTGCATTCGGTCAGGAACGCCCCGAAGGTGTCCTGTGTGGCCTTGTACTCCATGGTGGCGAGGTCCACGGCCTCGGGGTGCTTCCGAGACCTTCGGCGTGCCAGATGCGGGCGCCCTGGACCAACCAGGACAGCACCGCGGGTCCGTGGTCATCGACCAGGCGCCTACGGAGGTCTGCGTCCTGTTGGTCGACCGGGATGATCACGTTGAACGGGACCAGTCGAATTCTGCGCCAGATTGCGTGGTCGGTCCCCTTCACCTTCGGCTTGTGGTTGGTGACCAACAACACCTTGTGAGTGGGTTGGAAGTTGAACCGGCGTCCGTACAGCTCCCTGGCTGAGAGGGTGTCCCCACCTGTGAGCTGCTTGACCGTTTGCTCGGCCAACTGTGCTTTCTCCTCCAGCTCATTGGACACCACCAGGCGGCGACCTCGTAGGGCTGCAATCCGTTCCGGATGGGGGTCGTGGTCGTGTCGAATAACCAGTCCCTCAGGTGCCGTCATGGCGTTGTCTCCGAGGGTGTCCTGCATGACTCCCACGAGGACCGACTTACCGTTGGCACCTGCTCCCTGGAGCACCGGGAGGACGTGTTCTTTGACCATGCCCGTGATGCAATAGCCGAGCAACCTCTGCATGAACTCCACCAGGCCGGCGTCCCCTCCAAAGATGGTGGTGATGAACTTCACCCACTCCGAAGGGTCGGCGGTCGGATCGTGCTCTACATCGACACCGCGGGTGAGTAGGTCACCTGGTCTGGCTGGCCGGAGTTCTCCGGTCTCGAGGTCGATGGTCCCGTTCCGACAGGCCAGCAACATGGGGTGAGCGTCCAACTGTTCGACGGCCACCACCACGTCAGGGTCGGTACTCACCAGCGACAGGAGTGCATCCCTGCGGCCGGCCCGGGCCGATGCGGTGTAATGAGCTGACCGTCGCTTGAACTCGTCGGCTCCGTCGGCCTCGGCTACCCACTCACGGAGTTGGTCAACCGAAGCGGCGGCCATCTCCTGCACCCGGTTGAGCCGATCCTCCGCCCACCATGAGCCATTCCAGGTGTACCAACGCCCGAGCTCGGGCGAGTATCTCACCTTGTCCCCGTTGGTGGTGAGGAACCTCTGACAGTTGAGGTGGTCCCCAGCTACATCGGGCACGGTGGCCAGACCCCGTAGGCGCTCCGGAGCATCGTCTACGCCGTGGGCCTCAGGCCGCACGACGCCACCAGCCGATCGTCGGAGTGCGTCCCGCACAGATCATCTCGGCCAGCTCATCGATCGATGCTTCACTGAGCCGTCGTCGGGCTACCATCCCCGGCTTCTGGGCCTCCATGAGACTGGCCAACTGGCGCAAGGCGTCGGGGGTGAACTGCTCAGCGATTAGGCGACGCAGTGACAGGGAGAATGGGACTACACCAGCCCGAGCAGGCACAATGCTCGGAGTCTCACTGTCGACCTGAGGGTTACACGTGGCGATTGTCATGTGGCGCCGCCGAGCTGCCGGGCCTCGCCGCATAGCCGTCGCTTCCGCTCGACCCGGAATCCGACCTCCGCGTCGTCGAAGGCCGCCTCGGGTTGGATGGGCAGGGCACGAAGGTGGAAATAGCGGTCGGGTCCGAGTAAGACCCATCGTGCCGCGTCCGATGAGCTTCCAGTCGCATGGCACCGACGACACTGGAATTCCAAATCGAGCCGCGGTCGTCGTTTGGAGTTGAGCGTCGCTAGGGCGGCGTCACCCACGGGGTCTCTATAGAGAAGGTCGGCGTTCATGGTGCAACCCGGCCGTGGACCTCGGCGAGGAACTTCGGGACACTGACCCGCCACTGCGCGCCAACTTTCCAGGCACCTGGGATCTGCCCGGATGCGGCCAACCGGTAGGCGGTCGATTCCCCGATGCCGAGCTGCTCAGCGGCCCAGGAAAGGTGCTTCACGTCGGCCGGCAGTGCGCCCTTCATGATGCACCTCCGGCCCCGTCGGATGCTTCGGACATGGTGAGGATTCTGCTCATGCGTATCTCCTGGCGCGACGATGGCGCCCGGTGCTCGGATGTGACCCGAGTCGGACGCCAT
>JADGOF010000314.1 GCA_017883105.1 Acidimicrobiales bacterium | reverse complement strand
TCACCACTGGGGGGAGAGTCGTCGGCCGGAATTCCCAACGATACGCGCGTCGTAGTTGCAGGTAGTGGACGGTGCGGTCAGGGGACCTGAACAGTCACCATCATTGGAAGAAATCTGAGAAATCTTCGATGGCCCACGAAGCACCAGGTCGGGACGTTGTCGATGGCAACCGTGGGAAGAACCCCTGCTCAGAGGGTTCATCACTTTCATCATGAGGGGTTCATGATGGCGGGATCAGATCACCTGTCCCGAATCTGAAATGGAACCGGAATGGCGATGAAGTGGCCATCGTCACACATGTCAAGGGGTTCATCACTCGAGTTGTGAACCCCTCACAAACGCTCCAGGGGCTCATCGATGCCGGGGTGGTGGTGTTGGCGTTCGTTCAGGTGCTCTCGGTGATCCACGATGCCGCTCGGCGCTCGGCGTGATCGGAGTTGGTGCGGCGGCCCACTGCGTTGACCGGTTCAGGTCGGCGGTTGGTTTCACACCATCGCCAGCCGTCAAGCGCCGCTGCGGAATACGGCTCGACCCCGGAGGTCGCCGGCACGCCGGCACCGTGGTCGGTCTGTATGTCCTCGCTCGGCCTTCGGCCGCTCCTTGACCGCTGGCTCCGGTGTGGGGGGGTCGGCTCTCAGCGCTTGATGGCGGACCAGGCGGCGCAAGAGGCCCCCCACCTGCCATCAACCAGGTGACCATTGGCGGCGACGCGGCCTGGCACCGCATTGTTGTCGCGAGGACGCGGACGAGGTGGCCTCGGTTCGGCCGGATCCGAGCGTCTGGAACGACTGATCCTTCCGGGTGCCCTTGGTTTTATCGCGGAGGTTCTCCTGGTTGCCCTTCCATGTGGCGCCGCTCCGACCCAGTTCTAGATATGAGCCAACGAACAGAATCCCGACCGGGCGCGTCGCGTGCCGGAGACAGCGCCAACCATCTGACCGAAGGGTCCAGGATCAGAGGCCCCGCGAACGCCCAGCCCAGGGGGTTCATCACTCCAACCATGAGACCGATGATGAGTCCGGGACGGGGATCACAGATCCGATTGACCCGTTCGATCGTTGGGGCACCTGAATCAGCATCGTCCCAGCTCAGAGGTCTCATCATTTCCGTTCCGGGGGATCATCAGTGGCGAACCAGCCCGTCGACGCCGTTCCCCTCCTCTCCTTTGGTGCGAACGATCTCGCTCTGCTCCGTTTGCTGCCCGATGTCGGCCGGTGCAGTCCACGGGCCGATGAACGGTTCCACCTTCGTCTACGCCATCATTGACAGCGGCATACGGCCTGGTCACAGCGCGAACGAGCCGACGACATCACCAGCGCCGGCTTCCAGCTGCGGCTCGAAAGTTACATCCTCGCGCCGTCGCCAAGTCGAACGAGAAGGAACAACGACGAGCCCGGAGGGCTCACGTTCCAATGTCCCATCGCTCGGACTGCACTCGCTCACGGGGTGGTGGAAGAGCGGGAGCAAGATGGTCAAACAGGTGCCCTGTTTGAGACGGCGTTGCCGTCGGCTCCGCCTGGGTCCTGTCCCCGAGCGCTTCTCGGGTTCGCTGCGCTGGGCGTCATGAAGCGTCCGGTGGCCGACCGGACGGCAAAGACTCCGGCGTCGAGACGCACATCGAGGATGGCCACGGTGACCGGTGGCCGGCACAACGTCGTGAAGGTGCGGCTGTCCGACCGGGAGCTCGGTCAGCTCCAGGAGAGAGCGGAGCGGGCGTGCGTGTCGCTCCAGCGGTTCCTCTTCGAAGCGGCCATGTCCGGATCTGCGGCCCAGTCCGCCGAACGGCGACGGGCGACCGGGGATGCGGAGCGGGCCCGGATCGTGCTCACCGGCGTGGCGAACAACGTGAACCAGTTGGCCAAGTGGGCGAACACTAACCACGTCCTCCCCGACGGGTTCAACGACGCCCTCGACGAAGTGCGCCGGGCCACGACGGTGCTGGCCGAGACGACCGAGCGTCTCCAGGCCGAGTTCGTGCCTCCCCAATGATCGGGAAGATCACCATGGGATCGTCGGGCCGGAGGCTCATCCGGTACCTGTTCGGCCCAGGCAAGGCGAACGAGCACACCGACCAACGCGTCATCACCTCGGGCCTCGTGATGGGCGGTGAGGCGCTGGCCGGCGGCAACCTGTCCAGCGGCCAGATCGCAGAGCTCGGTGCCGGCCTCGATGAGGCTCACGAGACCTACGGCACGGACCCCAAGGGTGGCCACATCCTCCACCTGTCGCTGTCTCTTCCTCCCGGGAACCGTCACCTGAGCGACGACCAGTGGGGAGAGATCGCCAATGAGGTGATGACGGCACTGGGCTTCGAGTCCGACGGCGTGGACCCTGCCGCCTGGGTAGCGGTGGGCCACGGGACCAGTGCGCACGGCAACCAGCACGTCCACATCGCCGCGTCGCTGGTCCGGATCGACGGCGGTCGGGTCAACACCTGGCAGTCCAAGAAGGTGCTCTCTCGGGTCTGTGCCGAGATCGAGTCCTCCTACGGCCTGACCGTCATCGAGGGTCGAGAGGGCAGAGGGATGCCCGGGCTGACCAGAGCCGAACTGGAGCGGACCGCACGGGAGCAGCGGGCAGAACCACCGCGGGCCGCTCTTGCCCGCATGGTGCGGGAAGCGGCGGTCGTCTCAAGAGACGAAGCCGAGTTCGTCAGGCGCCTCCGGGGGAGTGAGGTGCTCCTGCGCCCACGATTCGTGACCGGGGGACAGGACGCCGTGGTCGGCTACTCGGTCGCACTCAGGACCCAGGATGGAGAGACGCCGATCTGGTTCGGCGGCGGGAAGCTGGCAAACGACCTGACGTTGCCCAACCTCCGGCAGTTCTGGAGGCAGTCAGCCGGGGATCGGACCGCGGCGGTCGTCGAATGGAGGAGTGCCAAGGCGGTCGCCCCGGGCCGGGAAGCGATACTCGGCGATTCGGATGATTGGATGCGGGCGGTAGCGAGCGTCGAGCGGTCGGTCGAGAGGCTGAAGGCCGTCCCGGCATCGGACCTCGCTGTGTGGCGGGGAGTGGCGAGGGAGACCGCCGGAGTGTTCGCCGCGTGGTCGAGGCGTTTCGAGGGGGACAGTCCCGGGCCGATGGCGGCTGCCGCAGATACGCTGGCTCGATCGGCGCAGAACCGACCAGACGATCCCGTCCCGGATCGAACAGCGGTTCATGACTTCCGGGGAGTGGCGGCGATCGCAGCCCGATCCGCGGTGGACAAGAACTCGCCGATGGTCTGGGCCTCGTTGGTCGACCAACTGGGACGGACCCTCCGGGCCATCGGTGATGCCCATTTCGCCCGAGGGGAAGCGGAGATGGCCAAAGCCCTCGGCGGCCGGCTGTCCGACGAACTCGCCGAGCTTCACGACCGCTTCACGACGAGCACGTCCGAGGAGCTGGTTCCCGGTGAGCAGATCCACGTGGACTGGATCCCTTTGGCGCTTCTCGATCTCGATCTCGATGATCACCAATCGGAAGTCAGCGGGAGACACAGGTTGAGTCAGGATCATGGCTTCGAACGCTGACCCGTAGTGCGGCAGTTCGCGACTCACTCGATCAGGACGCGGGTGTCGAGCTGACTGATCAACACGACCAGCCTGACTGCAAAACTGGATCAAGCCCGCACGCAAGAGTGGCGAATACCGTGTCCGGATGGCTGCCGCACCGAACGCCGGTTCGGCGCTCGAAGCGAGACGGGTCGGGGGCCGCGTCGTGCGTCATTATGCGTGGCTGCGTATTCGTCGAGGGGCCGCTCGGCGTGGA
>JADGOF010000313.1 GCA_017883105.1 Acidimicrobiales bacterium | reverse complement strand
GGGGATGGGACGGGGAGCCTGCGGGCTGCTAGTCTTGGACGTCTCCGGAGTCCGGCCTCTCGATAGGCGCCCGGGGTCAGATCTTCAGCCTCACGGTGGTTGCTGCATGGCCCACCGAGCCGACATCACAAGGACGACAAGGACCAGACGTGGCAAATATCCGCAGCCAGATCAAGCGCAATCGCCAGACCATCAAGCGCCAGGCCCGCAACAAGTCGGTGCGGTCCGAGCTCAGGACCCGCGCCAAGCGGGCTATCAGCGCCATCGACGAAGGTGCGGAGAACAGCGAAGAGGCGATCCGTCTGGCCATCAAGCGGATCGACAAGGCCGCTTCCAAAGGCGTCATCCACAAGAACCAGGCTGCCAATCGGAAGGCCCGGCTCATGAAGCGGGCCGCCAAAGCGGCCAACGCCTCCGTCTGACGCGAGCGGGTCCCCCGGGGACCCGGCCACCAGACGGAGCGGGACGATCAGTCCGCTCCGGTCATCGGCTCCACAAGGTCGGGCCCGTCGTTTCGGACATTGCCCACCCGCGGGTCCACCCGGTGATGGACCAGGGTCCCCGCCGGGGCCGCGGTGACCAGTGACTCGAGTTCCGATCGGTCCTTGTTCTCCGGATCGAGCCATTCGTCGAGGGTGTCACGCTCGAGAATGACCGGCATCCGGTCGTGGATGTCGGCTAGATCCGCCCCCGCCTCGGCGGTGATGATGGTGCAGGTCACCAGCGGGGTCTCGGATCTACCGGCGGACGCCGGCCCCCACCACTGCTCCCACAGGCCGGCGAAGGCCAGCGGCTCACCGTCGGAACGCTCGAAGTAGTGGGGTCGGCGTTCGCTCCCCGGACCGGCCTCCCATTCGTAGAAGCCGTCGGCCAGCACGGCCAGTCGGCGTGCGCTGAATGCCGCCCTGAACGACGGCTTGGTGGCCACCGTCTCGCCACGTGCGTTGAACAGACGATTGCCCATCGAGAGATCCTTGGCCCATGACGGGACCAGTCCCCACCGGTAGCGGCCGAGTCGTCGGTGCAGTCCGGTCCCGTCATGGACCGCGCTCACGCCAAGGACGAGCCGGGTGGGCGGGACGTTGAAGCTCGGCCGCAGGTCGCGGTCGACCTCCTCGTCCAGTGCCGCGTCGAAGATCCGGGACAGGCGCTCCGGCGTTGAGTAGAGGGAGATCCGGCCGCACATGATTGGTCCCTCAGGACAGCGGATCCCGATGTCGACCCGACCTGGCCTTCCGGCTACCGGTCGACACGGCTCATGACGGCGGGGGGTAGTAGAAGTACGGATAGCTGCAGATGTACCCGTGGGTCGAACCGTTGACCGGTGGGTCGTCCAACCGTTGGAACTGGCCGTTCTCGATGTGGGCGATGATGAAGCAGTTGGTCGGGGTCTTCTGCGCCGGGTTGGACATCCCCACGATGTTGCCTCCGGAGAACGAGGTGACGCCGCGGAGCGCCTGGAGTACCGAACCCCGGCTCGGATTGGCACCGGCCGTCTTCAGGGCCTGGGCGAACAGTTCGGCCGACAGCCATCCGTAGAGTGTGTAGAGGTCGGGCTTGAATCCGGGTGATGCCTTCTGCACCCAGGTCTGGAAGGTGCCGATGGCCGGGATGCTGGCCGCATCCTCACCGAGGTAGAGCGACGTGTTCTGCTCGAGGTAGGAACCGTCGATGTTGGCCGCTCCCCCGGAGTTGGCGACCAGCGCCTCGCTGTAGGTCGATCCACCGAGAACGAGCACCGGGTGGAAGTTCTGCTGATTGAGGGCCTTCACCACGGATGCCGCATAGTTCTCCGGCATCTGTTCGAGGAAGAGGATCTTCACTCCGGCGTTCCTCATGGCAATGACGTTTTGCGTGAAGTCAGTCGTGGTGATGTCGAACGTCGGGTCGTAGACCACTTGGTAGCCGAGGTGGGCCATAGCCGCCTTCTCACCCTGCCACTTCGACATGGCCGACGGTTGGTCGGCGATCAGGGCCCCGGTGTGGAGCACGTCGCTCGGGTACTTCTTCTGGAAGTAGGTGAGCGGGCCGAGCTGCCAGCCGCCGGCGGCCGGGGCCGGGCTGAAGCTGTTGGGCAGGGCGTTGGTGGCCGCATCCAGGGAGACGGTCACATTGGGCACGGAGGGATTGGCGGCCAAAACGGTCCCACCGAAGCTGTCCTGCAGCGAGAAGCTCCCCACCATGGCGAAGTCCTTTTGGACATCGGCCTGGGTGAGTTGCTTGTTGGGGGCACCGGAGTAGTTGTCGTCGCCACTGTCGACGGTGAGCTTGCGGCCGTTGATCCCGCCCTGTGAGTTGATGTAGTCGGCATAGGCCTGGGTGCCGATCCCTGCACCCTTGAAGATCCCAAGGTAGAGCGTCGAGACGTTTCCGACCGACACCGACGACGAGGTGATTCCGGTGTAGTCCTTGAACGCCGCGGGCGGGACGGTCGACTTGGTGGTTGCGCCCGCCGCGGTGGTGGGAGTCGAGGAGTTGGTTGACGAGCAGGCGGTCAGCGTGGCCGCCAGCACCACTCCGCTCAGCGCCACGGCCAGCCGTGAGGCCCACTGCCGCGAGGTCATTCCGTCACTCGTGGAACGCATGAATAGTCTCTCCCCCATTGATTCGTCGGCGTCACCGGCAGTCCGATGACCTGTCCCCCCGGTGACGAGTGCCCGTATGACTCTAGAGAATGTCAGCGCCCCGCGCCTGGTCAACGGCGATCATGGTCGCTGCTCCGTCCCGCGGGGACCTTGCGGGTCTTCGTTTCCGTCTGTGCGGTGCATGGCGTTGATCCGCGAGCGATCCAGATTCACGAACTCGCCGGTGGCCTCGACGGTGACCACACCGCCCTGGATGAGATGGCCCCGGCTGTGGGTCCGCCGCCCGTCGAGGGAGGTGACCCAGGCCTCAAAGAGCGCCGGTTCGGCCATCAGGGTGGGCTTGAGATAGCGGATGGAGAGCTCCACCGTGGGACCGGCACCATTGGCGATGACATTGGCCGCGGTCAACATGATGTCGAAGGCGCCGGCCAGGGCCGCTCCGTGCACACAGCCCGGTGCACCTTCGAAGGGCGCGGTGAAGATGGCTCGACCGATGGCCTTGGGCGGCTCGAACTCGACAGTGATCGGCAACGCCACCGGATTGCACGAACCGATGATCATGTCGAACGGCATGGCCGAGGCCAACGTGGTCACTTCTTCGGGTGAGACCGAGCGTTGGGCGAACATGCCGGTTGGCACGGATTCGGGCTCGGGCACATGACGGTCGAGCTCGTCAGCCAGGGCAGACGCCCGTCTGGTCACGTCGGCGAGCACGTCCGGGGACGCGGTCACCGTCACGGTGAGCACCATCAGTCGGCGGATTTCGGCGACCAGCTCCTCGCGTCCTCCGCCGCTCCACGGCTTCTCGCGCGACACGGTGGCCCCGGATGCGTCGTCAGCCACGGTCGTCCCCGAATCGATCGATGAAGGGCATATGCCTGTCGAGGACCGATAGCATCTCATCGGCGGCGCCCGATGGCACCCGCAGCACCACCTCGTCGATTCCCAGGTTCTGATAGTGGGCGAGCTTCTCCTCGGTGGGCACGGTTCCGAACGGTACGACACGGATCGCGTTCGGATCGCGATCCCGTGCTTCCACGGCACGCCGCAATGCCGGCAGGGCGGCGGCCAGGCCCGATCCGCCGATGGGCATCCAGCCGTCGGCGTACTCGGCAATGGCGGCGAACACCGACGGGTTGGCCCCTCCGCCGACCAGCGTGGTCACCCGGGGCTGCTGGATCGG
>JADGOF010000312.1 GCA_017883105.1 Acidimicrobiales bacterium | reverse complement strand
TCATCGAGATCCCCGAGGCGGGCCACCACGCCATGCTGGACCAGCCCCTCATCCTGTTGACCGCCATCCGCACGCTGCTCGCAGACTGGGACCACTCCGTGCCCCGCCGGCGGGAACTCGGGAAGGCACCCGCACCCGGGTGACAGGGCAGGCGAGCAGGACCCCTCGAGCGGTTCCGGCCGCCTTGACAGGCGGGCACGGGTGCATGGTCCCTTCCCACGCGCCGGGGATCAGCGCCGGGTGGTCAGAATGGGGTCGTGACCCGGCCGATCCTCACTGCCTTGCAGACTGACATCACCACGCTCGACGTCGAGGTCGTGGTGAACGCGGCCAATCGCGCCCTGACCATGGGGGGTGGGGTGTGCGGAGCCATCTTCGAGGCCGCGGGCGTGTCCGAACTGTCAGCCGCCTGCGCGGCTCTGGGTGGTTGTAACCCGGGGGACGCCAAGATCACCTCCGGTTTCCGCCTCCCGGCCCGCTGGGTCGTCCACACGGTGGGGCCGGTCTGGCGAGGTGGCCACCTGGGCGAGAGCGGGGTGCTGGCCTCCTGCTACCGGCGTTCGGTGGAGGTGGCCAACGGACTCGGCGCACGCTCGATCGCGTTTCCGGCCATCTCGACCGGGATCTTCGGGTTTCCCAGGGAATCGGCCGCCCAGATCGCCGTCACCACCCTCAGCGCCAGCCGCTCCGGGATCGAGCGGATCGTGCTGGTGGCGTTCGACCCGGAGACACTCCGACAGTATGAGGCGCTGGTGGCGGGAGAAGGCTGGACCGGAGGGCCCTCCGTCCGCCCTCCGTCATCAGGAGACCGCCGGAAGGGTCGGCTACTGCCCGCTTCAGCCGTCGTGCGCCCGTCCACGCATCCGCAGTGGGGGCGGGCGGCCCTCAACCGGTGACGCTTGCACTCACCCCGAACTGCCGGCTCGGGGCCAGGCATTGGGGGTAGCAGTTCGGGTGGTCGGTGGCCGACACCCTTGCGTGGCCCGTCCCGACGGCGAGGAAGTCGGCGGTGGTCGTGCTCCCCGGTGTGCCCGCCACCGGTCGGAGCACCCCGTGGTCGGACGTCGTCGGCTCGGTCCACGTGTAGTTCGAAGGCCCGACGAGATCCACATCGAGGTGGTCACCCTTACGCACGGTGTAGCTGCGACCGCTGTCCACCAGGGTCGCCGTGATGGTCCGCTCCGAGATGGGAGCCCCGGCAACGATGACGTGGACGCCCCACAAGCGGGCCAACGCCGGGCACGGTTGCTCCGGCGGGCACGCCACCGAGCCGACCGAGGTCACCGTGGCCTTTCCGACGGCGACGGCCCGGAGATCGGCGTCGAGCCCACCACCGGGCGGGCGCATGATGCCCCCGACCGCAACCGCGCCCGAGTCGCTCCTCGGGTCGTCCCAGCGGAACCCCCGGTCGAGCACGACATGGATGGTGGACCGGGCGGTGACCGTGCACGCCTCCTGCCCGGGCGTGACGACGACCCCGGAGGTGCCAACCACCCCGCAGGGCGGGGCGGCTGCCGTGGCCGTGGTGGTAGTTGGGCCAGACGGCCTGGTGCTTCCCGCTGGTGGTTCCGACGACGAACCGCACCCGGCCACGAGTGCTGCCACGGCCAGGGCGGCGGGAATCCGGAGCGCATGCCCGAGGAACGCGCCGACGGTCCCGGTCACCCGTCCACTCTCGCACGCACCACCCCCCGGCACCGGTCAGCCACGGACCGAGCGACAGAGCACGCAGCCGACCGGCCTCACCAGCCGGTGGCGGCGATGACCGGGGAGTTGAGGTGGACGCCGGCCACGCTCCCGTCGTTCGGAGCGTCGCCGAAGGTGAACACGCCACCCAGGGCGGAGGCCACCCAGTAGCCGGCGCCGTCCGCGGTGGTGAAGACGGCAGTGGCCGGGTCGGAGGGACCGACACCGCCCACGGGGCCACCGAGCGGTCTGGCGTCGCCGTAGGCGGCGACCGTGCCAGAGGCTAAGAGGATCCAGTAGCCCCGGCCGTCCGGCGTGCCGGCCGCCGAGGTCACCGGCGCGCCGTCGAAGCCCGGGGCCCCGTAGTGGGGCGCGTCACCGAAGGCGTAGACGTTGCCCGTGCCGGTCACCAGCCAGTAGCCGTTGCCGGAGGCATCGGGCATGACTGCCACCGCCGCCCCCGAACATCCCCCGATGCCCGGGCACGAGCCGGCGAAGCGGGCGTCGCCGAAGGCGAACACGCCGCCATCCCCGGCCACCATGAAGTACCCGCCCCCGTCCGTGGAAGGGACCATGCCGACGATGGGGGCGCTGAGCTCATGCGCCGCACCCGGCGTGCCGGCCGGGGCGATCCCGAGTCCGGGGATCGAGCCGTGGAAGCTGGCATCCCCGAAGGCGAAGATGCCGCCGTCGGTGGCCACCAACCAGTAACCGCCGCGGTCGGTGGTGGGTGTGATGCCCGCCACCGGTCGTTGCAGGGTGAAAGACCCGGTCGACCCGTGGAACCGGGCAGAGCCGAACGTGAAGATCCCCCCATCCGCCCCGACCAGCCAGTAGCCGTGGACCACCGGTGACGGCGCCTTGGGGGGAGTGCTCACCTTGACGGTGAACGGACCGGCAGTGGCATCCGGGGACACGCCGTTGGCCGCGACCACCGAATAGGAGAAGGTGGTGGTGCCCGCAGGGGGTGTGCCGCCCAGCACTCCCGATCCCGCACCGATCGACAGCCAATGGGGAGCACCGGCGACCAGCGCGTAGGCGGGTGCTGGGTTCCCCGAGGCGGCGAAGGTCGACGAGTAGCGCTTTCCGACGGTGGCCGTCACCGGGGGCGAGTCGGCGGTGAACGCCGGAGATGAAGCTACTGCGCTGCCGACGTCCACCAGGTGGCTCACGCTTCCCGTCCAGCCGTCGACGTCGGTGACGGTGAGCGTGGCGGTCAAGGTGCCGGCCGCGGCGTAGGTGTGGAGCGGTGTGACACCGGAGCCGGTAGCGGAGCCGTCACCGAAGTCCCACGCGTAGGTGGCGATACCCGGGGAGGCGTCCGGGTGTGCCGACGCGGCGGCGGTGAAGGCGACCGGGGATCCGGCCGTGGGCGTCGGGGTGGTCACCGAGAACGCAGCAGTCGGGACGCCCTCTGTGGCGATGCAGCCCGCCGACGCGTTGCCGGCGTAGTCCCCGTTCGAGAACTCGCCCTGCAGGAAGTAGTGATCCCCGTTGATGAGCTGGTCCCACTCGTTGCCCGGCGCTCCCCCGAGCACGGGGCCGAAGATGTAGCCGCACTCGTCGCCGATCTCGTAGCTGGTGCCGTCCAGCCAGCCCGAGCCCACCGGGTCGGTGATGGTCTCGTTGTGCTCGTGGCTAACCATGTTGATCGTGGCGTCCACGGCGGACGACCCGTTGGGGGCCTCGCCGCTCATGCAGGTGTAGCGCAGAGCGGTCGGATAGGTGAGGTTGGCGTCGAGGACCAACCCGCCGGCAGCGAACGTGCCGGAGTGGTAAGCGCAGAACCCGCCTGTGAAGGTGTCCGAGCACAGGCCGCCGGCGGCGGCGTTCGTCGTCCCGAAGCAGGTTTCGACGTTGGGCGGGAAGAAGACCAGGTAGAGCTGGCCGAGGCCGGTCGGGAGGCTGTGGGCGACCACCTCGGCGGCCACCTCGCTCTGGAGCTGGGAATCGGCGATGCACGCGGTGTAGGTCTCCCCGTGGCCCGAGTCCGGCGTGCACCCACCCACCGTCGGGAAGGCATCGGAGTCGTTCAGGGTGCCCCCGTAGTGGACGTCGTAGTGGATGTGCGAGGTGACCCCGGACACCAGCTGGG
>JADGOF010000311.1 GCA_017883105.1 Acidimicrobiales bacterium | reverse complement strand
GAGTCAGCCGTGGGTGGCTGCGGCCACCTGCAGTTCGAACTCCACCAGGGTGGACAGGCGCTGGGCGATCGTTTCGGCAACCCCGTCCCCCGAGGCCTCAACCATGACCCGCACCAGGGGCTCGGTACCACTGGGGCGTAGGAGGACCCGTCCGCCGTCTCCCAGCCGCTCCTGCTCTTCGGCCACCGCCGACCACACCGCCTCCGCACCTTCCAGCAGCTCGGTGTTGGGAACCGGCACGTTGACCAGCACCTGGGGCACCCGGACGACCAGGCCGTCCAGCAACTCGGTCACTGGCTTTCCGGTGCGAGCCAGCAGATCGGCCAGGATCAGACCGGTCAGCAGCCCGTCCCCGGTGGTGGCCAACGTGCGGAAGATGATGTGCCCCGACTGCTCCCCTCCGAGGGAGAAGCCGTCCTTGTCCAGCGCGGCAAGCACATGGCGGTCGCCGACCGGGGTCTCCTTCACGATGATGCCCCTGGCATCCATGGCCACCCGGAACCCGAGGTTGGTCATCACCGTCACCACCACCGTGTTGCCGGCCAGTTGGCCCCGCTCGGCCAGGTCCAGGGCGAACAGGGCCAAGAGCTCGTCCCCGTTGACCAACCTCCCCGACCCGTCCACCGCCAGCAGGCGGTCGGCGTCGCCGTCGAGGGCAAGGCCCAGATCGGCCCGGTGCTCGACCACCGCCGCGGACAGCGTATCGGTGGCCGTCGACCCACAGCCGGCGTTGATGTTGGTCCCATCCGGTTCGCACCCGATGGCCACCACATCGGCCCCCAACTGCTCGTAGACCCGGGCAGCCAGTCCGGATGCCGCCCCGTTGGCGCTGTCGACAACGAGGCGCATCCCCTCCAAGGTGCGACCTTCCAGCAGGGAGCCGAGGTACTCGACGTAGGCATCCCCGACGTCCGTCTCCGCCACCAGGTTCCCCACGCCGTGGCCCTCGAGACTCCGGGGGCCTTTGACCGTGGGGTCGAGGGCCCGCTCTAGCTCTTCCTCGATGGCCGCTTCGGTCTCCACGCTCAGCTTGGCCCCACCGGCGGCGAACAGCTTGATGCCGTTGTCGCCGAAAGGATTGTGCGATGCGGAGATCACCACGGCCGGGAGATCCCGGGCGGCGGACAGCCAGGCCAGGGCCGGGGTGGGGAGGACGCCGACATCGACCACGTCGGCCCCTTCGCTGCCCAGGCCGGCCGACAGGGCGGCCTGCAGCATCGGTCCGGAACGACGGGTGTCCCTCCCGACCAGAAACGCGGTGGCGGTGATGGTGCGGGCGATGGCCCGGCCCAGGGCCAGAACCAGCTCTGGAGTCAGCTCGACGTTGGCGACGCCCCGGACGCCATCGGTGCCGAACCGGGTTCTGCTCACCGGTTTACCGCTTGGAGTACTGGGGAGCCTTGCGGGCCTTCTTCAGGCCGTATTTCTTGGACTCCTTCTCACGCGAGTCGCGGGTGAGGAATCCGGCCTTCTTCAACTGGGCACGCAGCTCGGGGTCGAGCTCGCACAGCGCCCGGGCGATGCCCAGCCGGAAGGCTCCGGCTTGTCCCGACACGCCGCCTCCGTCGATGGTGACGTCGAAGTCCCACGACTCGGTGGTCTCGGTCAGGCGCAGGGGCTCGGTCACGATCATCCGGTGGGTGGCCGAGGTGAAGTACTCCTCGAACTTGTGGGAATTGACGGTGATCGCTCCCTGGCCCGGGCGGACCCGGACACGGGCCACCGCCCGCTTGCGGCGTCCGGTGGTCTGGCAGATGGGGGCGGCGTTGGCCACGGTAAGTTCCTCGCGTTCGTTTCGTTGGTGCGCCTGGTCAGCGACGGTGCTTACGCACCGCTCCGAGCGGACGCCGTACGGCGGGCACCCGGGAGCTCCAGGGGTTCAGGGGACTGGGCGACGTGGGGGTGCTCGGGGCCGGCATAGACCTTGAGCTTGGTGGCCATCTGGCGTCCCAGACGGTTCTTCGGGAGCATGCCCCGGATGGCGTTGCGCACCACGTCGTCGGCGCGGTCGATCATCAGATCGCTGTACCGGGTGGCGGTGAGGCCGCCCGGATAGCCACTGTGACGGTAGGCCATCTTCTTCTCTGCCTTGCCCGAGGTGAGCACAATCTTGTCAGCATTGATCACGATGACGTGGTCGCCGTTGTCGACATGGGGGGCGAAGCCCGGCTTGTGCTTGCCGCGCAGAACGGACGCCACCTCGGTGGCCAGGCGGCCGAGCACCAGTCCGTCGGCGTCGACGATGCGCCAGGCATGCGAGATGTCAGAGGGCTTCGGTGAGTACGTACGCACGGGGGCTTCCTTCTTCGGTGATGCTGGGCGTGTCGCACCTGCGGGTGCGGGGTGGGCGGGTCTGGCGACCCGGACTTCTCAAGCAACGCGAACGACCGCCGAGCGGGGCTCCCACTTGCGGTGGTGGACGCCTGGACCCAACCGGGCGACCTCCCACGATAGGACGAAACGGCCCTCCGAGGCAAGCCGGTCAGTCTCCGTAGCGCACCGCCATCAAGGTGAGGCCCCGGGCGGGAGCCGGCTGCGAGGACTCCTTGCGATCGAGGGATCGGAGGATCCACAACATGTCGGAGGGTCGTTTCCTCCCCCGCCCCACATCGACCAGGGTGCCTACCAGCGACCGAACCATCCGGTGGCAGAAGGCATTGGCCTCGATCTCGAAGGCCAGCAGGACGCCCTCGGCGGGAACCAGGGCCACTGCGTCCCGGTCGCCTTCGGCGTTGTGCCCGGACGATCCGGGCAGGCGGGTCCACCGGGCGTCGATCACCCGGCGCACCAGCGGTTCCTCCGGCGAGGTACCCGGCACCCGGCGGCAGAAGGCCCGGAAGTCGTGTTCGCCGAGCAGCGCGTCGGCCGCAGCCGACATCGACCGCAGGTCGAGCGGATCGGAGACGTGCCAGGCCAGGCCGGCCAGCAACGGGTCGGCGACCGGGGCGTTGACCACCAGGTAGCGGTAGCGGCGCGAGACGGCCGAACGGCGGGCGTCGAAGCCGGGCGGGGCCAGGCCGGCCTCGCGCACCACGATGGCCGGGCCCAGTTGGCTGTTGCACGACTTCCTCACCAGACGCGGGTCGAGGAGATCCGAGGTGGCGGTGGGAAGGTCGAAGTGGACCACCTGGTCCAGCGCGTGGACGCCGGCGTCGGTCCTCCCGGCACAGGTCAGCACCACCGGGGTGCGGGTGACCCGGGAGAGGGCCTCGGTGAGGGCACCGGCGACGGTCTCCTGGCCGGCATTGACGGCGAAACCCCGGAAGCCCGAGCCGTTGTACGCCACCCGGAGGCGCCACCGGACGGTCCGGTCGTCCAGCCCCCCAGGTCGGGGGGGCGAGCTCACACCAATTCGATGCGAGCCATCGGGGCGTTGTCGCCCAGACGGTTGCCCAGCTTCAGGATGCGGGTGTATCCGCCCGGCCGTTCCGCGTAGCGGGGGCCGATCTCTGCGAACAGCTTGTGGGCCATATCCTTGTCCCGGATGAACGCCACCACGTGGCGCTGGCGGGCCACGCCACCCTTGGCGGCCTGGGTGATCACCTTCTCCGCCACCGGGCGGAGGGCCTTGGCCTTGGCCTCGGTGGTGACCAGGTATTCGGCAGCGATCAGAGACGCCACCAGGTTGCCCATCATCGCCTTCTGGTGGGCGGAGCTACCGCCGAAACGGCGGCCCTTCTTCGGAGTACCGAGCATCGAGCTACCTCAGTCCTTGACCCGCAGGGAAAGTCCCCGCTCGTCGAGCTTCTGGAGCACCTCGTCGAGCGACTTCTGCCCGAAGTTGGTGAT
>JADGOF010000310.1 GCA_017883105.1 Acidimicrobiales bacterium | reverse complement strand
CGGGCAGCCGGATCAGCATCTCCCGCATCATCACGTCGATCTCCCGCCGGGCCAGGTGTGCCCCGAGGCAGAAATGGGGACCGGCGGCCCCGAATCCGACATGGGGATTGGGGTCGCGGCGGACGTCGAATCGGAAGGGATCCTCGAAGACCGCCTCGTCCCGGTTGGCCGAGCTGTAGAAGAGCAGGACCTTGTCGCCGGGGTGCAGCTCCTCGCCCGAGAGCACGGTGTCGTCGGAGACGGTGCGGCGCATCCAGATGACCGGTGAAGCCCACCGCACGATCTCGTCCACCCCAGTGGCGCCGATGGTGGCCGGCTCGGCCTGCCACAGGGCCCGCTGGTCGGAATGCTCGGTCAGCGCCAGCAGTCCGTGGGTGATCGAGTTGCGGGTGGTCTCGTTGCCCGCAGTCAGCAACAGGATGAAGAAGGACGCCAGCTCCCCCTGGGTGAGGGCCTCGCCGTCGATGTTGGTGGTGATCAACGCCGTGGTCAGGTCGTCGGTCGGGTGGTCGACCCGCTCGGCACTGAGTCGGTTCATGAGATCGGTGAGCTCCTGGCCGGCCTCAATGAAGGCAAGGACTGGGTCGGAGCCCTCGGGGACGTACTCGGGGTCGCCGTTGCTCAAGATGATGTTCGAGCAGCGGAACACGGTGGCGTACTCCGAGGCGGGTACGCCCATCATGGTGCAGATGATCTCCAGGGGGAACGGGGCGGCGATCTCGGTCACGAAGTCGCACTCACCGAGACCGGAGGCCCGCTGGAGGACCCGGTCCGCAACTTCTTCGATGCTGTCCTCGATGGCTTTGATCCGGCGGGGATTGAAGGCGGCCGAGACGATGCGGCGGAGCCGGGCGTGGCGGGGATTGTCCGTCGAGATCATGCCGGCGAAGTAGTCGACCATCTCCTCGGGGAGGTCGAGGATGCTGACCGCGCCCTGACCGGAGCGGTAGATCTCCGGGTGGCGGCTGATCTCCGTGACGTCCGCATGGCGGGTGATGGCACGGTACCCGGGCCCGGGCGGTGGGGCCAGCGGCGAGGTGAGGGTGGCGTCCGGCTCTTCGAAGAACGCGATCGGCCGCTCATTGCGCAGGAGCTGGAACGCCCCCTCGCGTTCCGTCCACGGGCGCTCCCAGAAGGCGAGGTCCGACAGGTCGATCTGGTCGAGGCTCAGCACGCTCTCTGGGATCATGCGTGTCACCCTATCCAGTGCGGCACGCCGTGGAATTCGGGGGAACGGTGCCGGGCCGACGGCAGCCACGGCACTCAACCGGGTGGTACGGCCCCGGTGATCCGGCGGAGCAGGGCCCTGGCCTCCTCGATCCGGCCGGCGTCGACCAGTGGCACCACTTGGTCGTCGAGCAGGGCCATCCAGTCCACCGAGCCGGTGGGCCTACCCGACGCATGCAGGTCCCCTCGGGCCTCGTCGAGCAGCGAGGCCAGGGTGGTCATGTCGGGACCCAGCGAGGCGGCAATACGGTGCCGGAGCCAACGAGCCAGGGCCGGACTGGCCCCCCCGGTGGAGATGGCGATGGTCACCGGGCCGTCACGGTGGACGGCGGGGAGGCGGATGGTGCCAGGGGTCCCGCGGTCCGCGCTGGCCACGGGCACCCCGGCGGCGACGGCATCGGCCACCACGGTCCGGTCGACCAGTGGGTCGCCGGTGGCGGTCACCACCAGTTCGTACCCGGCCGCCTCACCGGTCCGGTAGGGACGGCTCTCGATGATCAGGCGGCCTCCGCGGCCCTGGGGGAGATCCGGCCGGGGACCGTCGCCTGGTTGCTCAACCCCCAGGGCGGTGATGGACTCGTTGATGTCCGGGGCGATGACGGTGACCCGTGCCCCGGACTCGAGCAGGCCCCGCACCCTGCGGGATGCCACCGGGCCACCACCGACCACCAGGCAGTTGAGGCCGACCACGCTGAGTACCACCGGGTAGTCGGGAAAAGGGTTGCCCCAGGTCACGTCGGCGTCCTCCGTCATGCGTCCGGGCCGGTTGACAGGCACCGTCGACGGCTATTGTAATAAAAGATGATCTGATTAGTCATGTATAGTCTTCTGAAGGTGATCGGAACGGCTCTGGGAGCCTCGGGACGTTCCCCGCCAGTGGTCCGGGGGACCGGCCGTGACCGGTCAGTCTTGGGGAAAAGGGAATGAGAAACCGACGATTCGGGTTTCCCACAGGGTAACGGTGGCCCGAGACGGCGGTGGACGAGTCGTGGGAACCTATTGGCCCGAACTGTTGTGCGGGGCACAGAGAGAAGAGTGGCGAAAGTGAGCATCGTGGACAGCAAGAGCGAACTGGACCAGTTGCGCGACGAGATCGCCGAGCAGTCATCCGCCTTTGAGACCGCGCCGGCCGGACTGGTCGTTGCATGGGCCGTCGAGCGCTTCGGCCCCAAGCTGGCCATGTCGTGCTCCTTTCAAGAAGCGGTGCTCATCGACATCGCCGTAGCGGTCGACCCCGGCATCGAAGTGGTCTTCCTCGACACCGGGTCCCACTTCCCCGAGACGCTCGAGTACGTGGAGACGATCCGTGCGCGCTACGACCTGAATCTCACCGTCACCAAGCCGGTGGCCGGGGCCGAGCAGTGGCCGTGCGGCACCGCCAAGTGCTGCGAGTTCCGCAAGGTGCTTCCGCTCAAGCAGGCCCTCGAGGGCAAGGAGGCCTGGGTGACCGGGCTCAAGCGCTCCGACGCGCCCACCCGGCTGAACGCCCCCATCCTCTCCTACGAGGACAGCTGGGGCATGGTCAAGATCAATCCCATGGCCACGTGGACGGACCAGGACGTGATGGGGTACGCCAAGGACCACGGGATTCCCGAGCACCCGCTGCTGTCCCAGGGGTACCTGTCCATCGGCTGTGCACCCACCACCCGTCCGGTTGCCATTGGCGAAGATCCCCGCGCCGGGCGCTGGGCCGACTCCGACAAGGTCGAATGCGGACTGCACATTTGACATGCAAAAGGACCGGGACGAGCTCTATGGGCTCCACATCCGCGGCACCGACCGTCCGATGCCGTTCGTCAATCCCTACCGGACCAAGGGTGAACTGAACGAGATCGAGCAGTGGAAGCTCGATCGGCATCCACTCGAGATCGCCGATGCCATCATCGACAAGTACTCGGTGGAGGGACCGGCGGGCATCTCCAAGGTCCCCGGCGAGGTCGAACGGCTGAAGTGGGCGGGCATCTATCCCCAGAAGCAGGGCGGCGACGCATTCATGATGCGGGTGAAGATCCCCGGTGGGTTCCTCACCGCCCCGCAGGCCCGGGAGATCGGGGTGGTGGCCGATGCCTTCGGTGAGGGGCCCGACGGCACGGAGAGCCGGATTTTCGGATCGCGCTATGCAGACCTGACCACCCGCCAGACCGTGCAGATCCACTGGTTGCGGATCGAGGACATCCCCCGCATCTGGCGCCGGTTCGCGGCGGTCGGCCTGACCACGGTGCAGGCCTGCGGGGACTCCGCCCGCAATGTGCTGTCCTGCCCGGTGTCCGGCGTGGATGCCCACGAGGCGTTCGATGCGCTGCCCATCGCCCGGGCGGTGTCCGAGTTCTTCACCGGCAACCGCGAGTACGCCAACCTGCCCCGGAAGTTCAAGATCTCGGTGACCGGATGCGTCGAGGACTGCGCCCAGGCGGAGATCAACGACATCGGCTTGTGGCCGGCGCGGGCCGAGGACGGGACGCTCGGATTCAATCTGTTGGTGGGCGGAGGGCTCTCCGACGGTGAGCGGATGGCCTCGGACGTCGATGTCTTCGTGCAACAGGACCAGGCCGTCGAGGTCACCCGG
>JADGOF010000309.1 GCA_017883105.1 Acidimicrobiales bacterium | reverse complement strand
GCTGGTCGCCTCGGACGGGGGAGTGTTCGCCTTCGGCGACGCCGCGTTCCACGGCTCCCTCGGTGGCACCCACCTCAACGCCCCCATCGTGGGCGTGGCGTCCTGAGCCGATGAGGGCGGAGGGTGGTCGATGAGACGGGTCGTGCGTTCGCTGCTGTTGGTCGGAGCAGCCGCGTCCGCACTGTCGTTGGCGGGCCCTGACGCCCTCATGCCCTTCAAAGACGTTGCCGGGGCGGCGACCGAGGTCAGCGTGGCCTTCGTCGTCGACTTCGGTGGATCGACCGGGCCGGCGGTGGGATGTGTCACCGTCCCCTCCAGCGACAACGGATACGAGGCGTTGGTCGCTTTCACACAGCAGGAGCACGAAGCGGCCCCCACGTACAACAACAGTGGTCTCCTCTGCTCCATCAACGGCGACCCCGGCAGTGGCTGTGGGCAGACGGTGCCCGATGGGTACATCTACTGGTCCTACTGGCACGGGAGCACCGGGCGATGGTCGTACGCCACCACCGGGGCGTTCGCCACGGTGACCATCGGGGATGTCGAGGGATGGCGATTCGAAGATCCCGGAAAGTCCAACCCCAACGACCCTCCTCCCGCTCTAGCACCCGACTACAACACCATCTGCCCACCCTCCCCGCCACCTTCCACCACCACGTCGCTGCCAGGCACGGTACCGTCGCCCTCGTCGGGCCGTCCCTCGGTGACCACGACGACGGCCGGATCGCCCTCCCCCGGCGCGGCGACGGGTTCGAGCGGGGGGACGACTCCTTCCACCGCACCGAAGAAGTCCACGTCGTCGACCACGGCCGCGCCAGGTTCCAAGTCAACCGACGCCGGTCTCGGCGCGATCCGACACCCGGGCTCGTCGGGACCGTCCATCACGGCTGTCCCCGGACACCACGCACAGTCGCTTAACGCCACCACCACCGTCTTGCCGGAGAAGAACGGCAACAGCCTGGTCCCGCTGCTGGTCACCGGTGCGATCGTCGCCGCACTGGCTGTCGTGGCCGCACTCCTGTGGCGTAGGCGTCCCCGGTTGCCATGAGCCGTCGCCAGGCCGCCACTCCGCTCCGCCGTGCGCTGCATCCTGCAGCCTGGTGGCTGTGGGCCGGTTGCCTGGCTGGCGCCGCCATCAGGACCACCAACCCGCTGCTGCTGGTGCTCATCGCCGCAGTCACCGCCTTCGTTGTCTCGGCCCGGAGGACGGCGGCCCCGTGGTCCCGTTCGCTGATCGTGTTCTTCCGGTTGGGCCTCGTCGTCATCGTCATCCGCGTGGTGATCCAGGTCATCTTCGGCAACCGGTTGCCCGGCCACGTGTTGTTCACGTTGCCCCAGGTGCCCCTCCCGCCGTGGGCGGAGGGGGTGAGCATCGGTGGACCGGTCACGTTCGAGGCGGTGCTTCAGGCCGCGGTCCAGGGGCTCCGGTTGGCGGTGGTCCTCATCTGCTTCGGTGCCGCCAACTCTCTGGCCAGCCCCTACCGGCTACTGCGCTGCCTTCCTGCTGTGCTGTACGAGGCCGGTGTGGCGGTGACCGTGTCGCTCGCCTTCGCCCCGGAGGTGGTCATGGCCATCGCCAATGTGCGCGACGCTCGCCGCCTCCGCGGCCGCCCGACCCGGGGCATTGCCGGAATCCGGGGCATGGCCATCCCCGTTCTGGAGAGCGCCCTCGACCGCTCGCTGCAGCTCGCATCCTCCATGGATGCCCGGGGATATGGTCGCCGCGCCGCTGTTCCGCAGTCGACCCGACGGTGGGGCAGCGGGGCGACGGGGGCCGGCATCCTGATGGTCCTGGCCGGTGTCTACGGGGTGCTCGATTCTGGGTCGCTCCCGGGTGGCGGCATTCCATTTCTGGCGGTCGGAGCGGTACTGGTCGGCGCCGGCATGGCCGTGGGGGGGAGACGAACCAATCGCACCCGCTACCGTCCCGATGTCTGGCGCACTCCGGAGTGGGGGGTGGCGGCTTCCGGCGGGGCCGTGCTCTCGAGCATGATCGTGGCCGGCGTGATCGGCGTCGCCGGGCTCCAACTCGAGGTCTATCCGCTGCATGCGCCGACGCTTCCCCTCCTGCCCGCCGCGGGGATCCTGGTCGGTCTGCTTCCTGCGGTGATCGCCCCGGCGCCACGGGACTACGTCGTCCGGGGGGCTCACCGGGTGCCGTCGCTCCCGGGACCGACGGTGTCTCCGGTGAAAGGAGTCCGGGCATGATCCGGTTCACCGACGTCACCTTCACCTATGCGGACGCGCCTGTGCCCACGCTCCGACGCGTCGATCTCACCATCGACGAAGGAGAGCTGTGTCTGGTGGTCGGGCTGACCGGCTCGGGAAAGTCGACCCTCCTGCGTGCCGTCAACGGTCTCGTTCCCCACTTCACCGGTGGCCATCTCTCCGGTGAAGTGAGCATCGACGGGCGGTCCACGCGGGACTTCCCGCCGCGGGAGTTGGCCGACGTGGTCGGCGTGGTCGGTCAGAACCCCGCGTCCAGCTTCGTTTCCGACGTGGTCGAAGACGAGCTGGCGTACACCATGGAGAATCTGGGCATCGCCCCCCACGTCATGCGGCGCCGGGTCGAGGACACGCTCGACCTGCTCGGGTTGCACAAACTCCGGTACCGGCCGCTGGTGACCTTGTCGGGTGGCCAGCAACAGCGGGTGGCCATCGGGGCGGTGCTGTGCGCCTCGCCTCGCGTGTTAGTGCTCGACGAGCCAACCTCGGCACTCGACCCCGCGGCCGCCGAAGAGGTGCTGTCGTCGCTGACCCGACTGGTGCACGACGTGGGGATGACCGTGGTGCTGGCCGAGCACCGGTTGGAGCGGGTGATTCCCTTCGCCGACCGGGTGGTACTGGTACCCGGACATGGGGAAGGGCTGGTGGTGGGCACCACGGCGGAGATCATGGCTACGTCGCCGGTGGCGCCTCCGCTCATCGAGCTCGGCCGCCTGGCCGGTTGGGCGCCGCTTCCACTCTCGGTGCGGGACGCCCGTCGGCTGGCTTCGCCGTTGCGACAGCAGCTGGTGGATGCTCCGCCACCACGGCGGTCGTTGCCTGCCCCCGTCCACGTAAAGCCGGTGGCCGAGGCCAGCCAGCTGTCGGTCTCCTACGGCGAGGTGGTGGCCCTCGACCGGGTGGACCTCGAGGTCCGACGAGGCGAGGTGGTGGCGGTCATGGGCCGCAACGGCTCGGGGAAGTCCACCCTGCTGTCGCAGCTGGCGGGGCTGCGGGCACCGTCACGAGGAAAGGTGCGCGTCGGAGGTGAGATTCCCACCAACCTGCATCCCCGGGCGTTGATCAAGCTGGTCGGACTGGTGCCTCAGGACGCCGGTCTCCTGCTCTACGGCGAATCCGTCGACGCCGAGTGCACGGTCGCCGACCGCGAGACCGGCCTGAGTCCGGGCACGACTGCCGCGGTGCTCGACCGGGTCCTCCCAGGGATGCCCCGGGACCACCACCCCGGCGATCTGTCCGAAGGCCAGCGCCTGGCCCTGGCCCTGGCCATCGTGCTCGCACCGGCGCCGCCCCTGGTGCTTCTGGACGAGCCCACCCGGGGCCTCGACTATCCGAGCAAGGACCGACTGGTGGCCGTGCTCCAGCAGCTGGCTGACGACGGCCACTGCGTCGTGCTGGCCACCCATGACGTGGAGCTGGTGGCGCGGGTGGCGACGCGTGCCGTGGTACTGGCCGAAGGCGAGATCGTGGCCGACGGGGATGCCAGGGATGTCGTCTGCCACTCACCGGTCTTCGCTCCCCAGGTGGCCAAGGTGCTGGCCCCGGAACCATGGCTCACCGTCGATGAGGTCAGGACGGCGCTGACCGAG
>JADGOF010000308.1 GCA_017883105.1 Acidimicrobiales bacterium | reverse complement strand
TCACACCCTCTAACTACTGTCCTGAGAAGGAGGTGGCCGCATAGCTCAGCTGCTCGAGGCCGTCACCCAAGTTCCACACCGGTCGGGACATCCTCCGGAGAACCTCCCAAGCGGAGAGCTCTTCAGCCGGTGGATCTTGCGCCATGATCCCAAAGTCCTCCACCTCACTCGTCAGCGCGCTGGCAGAAGTTGCTGATCGCCAACGGTATTTCGAGTGGTTGCAGTTGGGACAGTCAGTGTACGCTCATGGACGGAGGTTCATCCCATGACTAAGACAGCATTCATCCCGGCGGGATCGTTCCAGGCATCAAAGGATCAACGAGCCATGCTTCGGCATGCTCTCGACGCCGGCGCACAGGTGGTCGTCGAAGAGCCGGATGGTCAACGTGTGCTCTCGGCCGATCTGGTCCAGTTCCTGGAGTTGGCCATAGCGGAGATTGCATCAGGCGAAGAAGTCTTGTTGGTGCGAGGTGAATCCGAGATGTCTCCAGCCGAAGCAGGGGAGCTACTCGGAGTCTCCCGCCAGTTCGTAGATCGGCTCATCGATGTAGGCAAGCTCCCTGCTCGCCGACTGCCGGGGAGCCGCCATCGTCGATTGCGGGTTGTCGACGTGTTGGCATTTGGGAAGCAACGTGATGACCGCCGGGCATTCATCTCTGATGGGGTAAACGCCTTGGTTGACGCCGGAGCGGAGTACTGACCGGTCAGTTGGCGCCCCGCCTGGACCGCGTCTTCGTGGACTCGGCAACGTTGTACCCAATCTCACTTGCCGATCTCGTACTCAGGCTCGCAGAGGCAGGCATGTTTGATCTTCTCTGGTCGGACCACCTCCTCGACGAGATCCAGCGGGTCCTCGTGGACAAGAAGGGACTCCCGAATCAGTCAGCCCGCTACTTCTGCGAATGCATTCGAGAAACGTTTCCCGAGGGGAGAATCGAGCCGGAGTTGTATCTACCACTCGTCGCCTCGCGGAGTGGCCCCGATCCTGATGACCACGTGCACAGCGCAGCAGCTGTGGCAGGTGGCGCCACTGTTGTGCTTTCGGCAGACAAGACTGGGTACCCAGTGAGAGACATCGCCCCTGCCCGACGGCGCAACCCGGATGCATTCCTCACAGCTCTCCTGCGGAGGCATCCGCAGGACGTTCTCAGTGTCGTCGATGCGCTCGGTGAGTCCCTCCGGTCACCGCTCGCCCGAGCCGCGGTTCTCGCTCGCTTGGCTGCTGCCGGAGCACCTGGGTTCGCCTCGGCGGCCTCGGAGTTGGGATGACGCAACGGTGACGAGTGCGACAGAGGGCGGAGATGCGGACGCCCATCTTTCGGAGATGGAAGTAGAGCTACAAGCTCTCCGGACCGAGAATGCCCGATTGCGTGATCTCCTTGGTCTCGACGAACGGGCGAGTCGCCCACCGGCCGCTCCGTCGAAGCAGTCGTTGTTCCCCCTTGAAGTCATGGCTCCTCAGAGGCCAGTCGGTGTCGATCAGAGGTCGGGTGCCAAGGAGAAGATTGCTCTCTATCGATCGCTCTTCATCGGACGAGATGACGTCCACGCTCTGGCGTGGAGCAGCCGAGGAACAGGAAGATCCGGATGGAGCCCCGCCGTTCGAGGCGGCTGGACCAAAGGGAAAGCCGCCAACCGTGACTACTTGCCATTTACCGATGAGGTCCTGGAGCGCCATCTGGCCGGCGAGGTCCACGTCGGGATCTACCCGCTGCTCCTTGGTGACTCTTGCCGTCTGTTGGCCTGTGATTTCGACGGCCCGGGATGGGCGCTCGATGCGCTCGCCTATCTCGATGCCGCTCACGGCGTAGGTGTTCCCGCACTGCTAGAGCGCTCACGGTCGGGTGATGGCGGCCACGTCTGGGCGTTATTTGCCGGCGCGGTCAGAGCATCGACGGCCCGACGGCTTGGGGTTCATCTAGTCCGAGAGGCGATGACTGTCCGTGCCGAGCTTGATCTGGCCAGCTACGACCGCCTGTTCCCGACTCAGGACTTCATGCCGAGCGGGTCATTCGGAAATCTGATTGCCTTGCCGCTACAAGGGGAGTGCCGGAAGCGGGGAACGACGGTCTTCCTCGATCCGGGAACCATGGAGCCGTTCCCAGACCAGTGGGAATGCCTCTCGTCGGCTGAGCCGCTGTCGGTCGAGGCGCTCGAAGAGTTGGTCGGCGGGCTGGGTGAGTTGGAGACGGGTTCCGACGCCCGGACCTATCGACGACCCATCACCGGACGATCGATCGCTGAGCCACCTGCCACCATCGCCGCCCGGGCAGGAGCGATGCTGGCGATCGACCGGATTGGAGTTCCGCCAGCCTTGGTGGCCGCCCTGAAGCACGCTGCATCTCTCCACAACCCAGAGTTCTACGAGAAGGAGCGAATGCGGTTCTCGACCTGGAACACACCCCGATTCATCCGCTGCTACCGGGAGTCCGTGGGCCAGCTACTACTGCCAAGGGGTCTTCGTGAGACGGCCGAACGGATCGTCAGGGAGGCGGGAAGCACTCTGGTGGTCACGGATGCGTACACCGAGGTCACTCCCATCGGGATCGAACTTCAGGCGACCCTCACGTCGGACCAATTCGACGCGGTGGAGTCACTCGCCGCCCAGGACCTCGGCATGCTGGTTGCCCCGCCGGGATCCGGCAAGACGGTGGTCGGATGCGGGCTCATTGCCCGCCACCGGGTCCCAACGCTCGTCATCGTCGATCGGAAGCCACTGGTTGAGCAGTGGCGGGAACGTCTCGTGACACATCTCGATCTGGACGTCAAGCAGATCGGTCAACTGGGTGGGGGTCGGAGCAAGACAAAAGGCGTGGTGGACGTTGTCATGGTCCAGAGTCTCGCTCGCCGTGACGATGTCGCCGAGCTCACCGCCGGCTACGGCTTGGTGATCGTCGATGAATGCCACCACGTTCCGGCGGTGAGCTTTGAGCGGGCCGTGCGTGAGATTCCCGTACGGCGATGGGTGGGGCTGACTGCAACTCCGTACCGGCGCGATGGACTGCAGGCGATGATGGCCATGCACTGCGGTGCAGTGCGGCACTCCATGTCGGCTCCTGCAGAGGCGGCGAGGCACTCGCTCCAACTGATCGTTCACGAGACCGCCCACCAGTCGACCCAGGACCGGCAACACATACAGGCCACCTTCCGTGACCTGGTCGAGGACGATACCCGGACCGCTTCCATCTGCGACGATATCGCCGCCGCCTCAATGGGAGGACGGAACTGCCTCGTGCTCACCCGGTGGACCGAGCACCTCGAAGTCATCGCGACAGAACTGAAGTCACGAGGGGTCGACGTCCTGGTGCTGCATGGTCAGATGGGCAAGAAGGCCAGGGCCGCCATCCTGGAGAAACTGGAGCAACCGCCCCGTCGCGATATCGGACTCGTGCTGGCTGCGACCTCCAGCCTGCTCGGGGAGGGCTTCGACTGTCCGCCGCTCGACACCTTGTTCCTGGCCTTCCCGATCAAGTTCAAAGGCAGCGTGGTGCAGTGTGTCGGTCGGGTGCTGCGCCCTACGGCCGACAAGACGAGCGTCGAGGTCCACGACTACGTGGACACGCTGGTTCCGGTGTTGGACCGCATGCACAACGAGCGGCGAGCGGCCTATGCCTCCCTTGGATTCGATATCCCCAAGAGAGGCCGAATGGGCAAGCCATCCTGAGTTGGCGCCGGAGCGCACGTCCTGTGCGGGGTTTGAACCCCAATATCGCGATTACACGGGTGAAAGCGTCCCCTCAATCAGGCACATCGGGGACAGGCCGTGGCGCCACGCCGCCGCCGTCGCAGGGGCGAGGAGGAGGCCGGTGCCTTGCCCGGTGAGAAACTATTCAAGTCTTAC
>JADGOF010000307.1 GCA_017883105.1 Acidimicrobiales bacterium | reverse complement strand
GGCCGCCCTCCACGGGGTGGGGGTGATCACCGTGGTCACCCCGTTGGCGATCTCGTCCCACATCCGGGTCATCGATCCCACGTGGGCGAAGGGCAGCGGGGACAGGCGCCGGTCGCCGGGCTCGGAGAGGACATCGGTTCCGTCGGCCACGGCGCGCAGGCTGTCATGGTCGAACACCGCACCCTTGGGCAGTCCCGTGGTGCCACTGGTCCACACCACGGCAACCGGATCGGTGGAGCGGAGGCCGGGCACCCGGGCCGGCGGCGGGCCGACCACGGCCGCCGCCACCGCGGTCCGGTCGAGCACGGTACCGGTCGGTCCGTCCGGTCGGGTCGGTCCCTCTTCGACCACGGTCACCGCAGGGCGTGCCCGGTCGAGGATTGAGCGGACCTCGGCCGCGCCGAGCCGGAGATTGATGCCGGAGGTGATCGCCCCGAGCCGTGCTGCTGCGGCGAAGCAGATCATGTAGTCAATCGAGCTGGGAAGCAGCAAGCAGACCACCGAGCCCCGGGTCACACCGGAGTCGGCCAGCAGCCCGGCCACCCCGTCGGCGGCGCGGTCCCACTCGGCGAAGGTCACCGACTTCCGAGGCGTGGTCTCCGTTTCCGGTTCGACGTAGGCCTCGCTGTCCCCGTTGACCACCGCGGCGGCGCGCAGCACGTCGACCACCGTGTCGAATTCCCCCGCAATCTGACGCACCGTCATATCGGGTGCCGACTGTAACAGGGCGGTCCTGACCGGTTTCCCACCGGTGACCATCGCAGCGACGGGGTTAGAAGGTGAGGACGCCCCGGGCCAATTTGCCGGCCTCCATGTCCTCCACGATGTCGCGGAACCCCTCGAGGGGACGCTGTTCGGTCACCAGTTCGTCGAGCATCAGCTTTCCCGACAGGTACAGCTCGACCATCAGGGGGATGTCGTGGTGCGGGCGGGAGGAGCCGTACCGGCAGCCCAGCAGGCCGCGGTCGACGTAGGCCAGGGCGTTGACGTCCACCGCCACCTCGGTGCCCTGGGGCGGGATGCCGATGGCCAGGGCATTGCCGCCCCAGTCGAGGACGTCGAGGGCGTTGCGAAGGACGGCTGGATGGCCCACGCAGTCGAACGACCAGTTGACTCCCCCGGTCCAGCCCAGCGCACCGGTCACCTGGGCCGGCCCGGGCGGGACGATCTCCCGGATGGCGGCCACCGCGTCGGTCGATGATGCATCGACGAAGTGGGTGGCACCGAACTGGCGGGCCAGGCCCTCCTTGCCGGCCAGCATGTCGACCGCGATGATGCGGCTGGCCCCGGCCAAGCGAAGCCCCTGGATCACGTTGAGCCCGACCCCCCCGACGCCGAACACCGCGGAGGTCTCCCCCGCCTGCACCTTGGCCCGGTTGAGTACGGAGCCGACACCGGTCAGGACGCCGCAGCCGATGAGACAAGCAGAGGTCATGGGTACATCCTTGGAGATCTTGACGGCTTGGACCTCCTTGACGATGGTCGACTCGGCAAACACCGAGGTGGCCGCGAAGTTGGAGGCCGGCTCCCCCTTGTAGGTGAAGGGCTGGGACACGTTGCCCAGCGTCTTGACGCACCAGGTCGGATGGCCGGTGGAACAGGCCCGGCACATGCCACAACTGGCCAGAGTGGCGATGACCACGTGGTCACCGACCTTCACCGACCGGACCTCGGAGCCGATCGCCTCGACCACCCCGGCTCCTTCGTGGCCGAGCACCGACGGCGCCTTCCAGGGGATGGTGCCGTGGATGACCGAAAGGTCGCTGTGGCAGACGCCGGCGGCCCCGATGGCCACTCGGACCTCGGTGGGCCCCGGGTTGCCGACACTCAACTGATCGGTGACCTCTACGTCGTCACCGGTGTAGACGATGCCTCGCACGGCACTCTCCTGTCTCTTCGTGATAGTGGTTCGTGGTGATAGTGGTTCGCCCTGAGGCTGGGTCGTGGTGATGCAGTGCGGAACTACCGGGTGGTCGCGTACTGCTCTCGCAGCAGGCGTTTGAGCACCTTGCCGCTGGCATTGAGGGGGAGGGCGTCGAGCGTCTGCACCCGCCGCGGCACCTTGTAGTTGGCTAGGCGCTCCTTGGCCCAGGCCGCCAGGTCGGCCTCGATGTCGGAGGGCGTGCTCCCCTCGGCGGGGACCACCAGAGCCAGGCCTACCTCACCCATGCGCTGGTCGGGGACGCCGACCACCGTCACCTCGGCCACGTCCGGATGGAGCCGCAGGACAGCTTCGATCTCCGCCGGGTAGACATTGAACCCGCCGCTCACGTACATGTCCTTCAACCGGTCGGTGATGGTCACGTTGCCGGCCTCGTCCATCACCCCCACATCCCCGGTGTGCAGCCATCCTTCGATGTCGATGGCCTCGTCGGTGGCGTCGGCATCGTTGAAGTAGCCCCGCATCACGTTGTAGCCGTGCACGATGATCTCGCCGGCTTCGCCGCACTTACACTCGGTGCCGTCCGGATCGACGATGCGCACTTCCACGTCGGGGATGGCCCGCCCCGAGGTGCCCGAGATCACCGCGGCCGAGTCCCCCCGACGGCACATGGTCACCGTGCCGGTGGCCTCGGTCAGCCCGTAGGCGGTCAACACCGTCTCGACCCCCAGGTCGGACCAGAGTCGCTCCACCAGCTCGACGGGGACCACCGCTGCGCCGGTGACCACCAGGCGAAGGGACGAGAGGTCGAACTGCGCCCGGTCCGGGCGGTCGAGGATTGACTGGAAGATGGTGGGCGGACCCGGCAGCACCGAAATGCGTTCGTCGGCGATGCGCTGCAGGATCACCCCGACGTCGAAGACCGGCTCGGGCACCATGGTGGCCCCGGTGATCAGGCAGGCCAGGATCCCCGCCTTGTACCCGAAGGTGTGGAAGAAGGGGTTGACGATGAGATACCGGTCACCCCGGACCAGGCCCACCACCTCGGCCCAGGTGGCGAAGGTACGGAGTGTCTGGCCGTGGGTGGTCATCGCCCCCTTGGGCCGGCCGGTGGTTCCCGAGGTGAACACCAGGTCCGACATGTCGCCGGGGGTGATCGAGGCGGTGCGGCCTGCGGCGACGTCGGGGGAGCAGCTGCGCCCTTCCTGCAGGAAGACCTCCCACTCGACCACCTGGTCGCCCTTGGCCGTCGGCGGACGGGGCGCGTCGTCACCGGTCCGCAGCACCACCACCCTCTCGAGGTCGGGGACCGGCTCGCCGGCGGCCACCGCCTCGTCCAGCATCCGCGGGTAGTCGGTGCCGAGGAAGCCCTCGACGGTGAAGAGCATGCGGGCCCCCGATTCGCGCAAGATGTACGCGGCCTCCGCCCCCTTGAACCGGGTGTTGAGAGGAACCAGCAGCGCACCGGCTCCCACTGCGCCGAGAGCGGCGATGACCCATTCGGCGCAGTTCGGCGCCCAGATAGCCACCCGGTCACCCCGGTCGATGCCGTTGGCCACCACGGCCCGGGTCGCCGCGGCCACTTCATCGGCCAACTGGTCGAAGGTCAAGCGGGTGGTGGTCCCCTGGGGGCCGTGCATGTCGACCAGGGCCTCCGCCTCGCCGAAACGCGCGGCGGCATCCTCCACCAGGCCGGGAATCGTCCCCCATTGGAGATCCCCGCGGGGATCCGTCACATCTGACACACCGTCAGGGTAGTGCATTGCATCGGGGGCTCGGCTGGGTCGAGCACCGCGGGCAGGAACGCCGGCAGCCACGTCGACCCTAGGTGAGTGCTGTTTTACTGGCCTCCGCCGAAAGGCCCAGAAATTGGACTCGTCACAGGATCGCCTCTGTGGCCCGGACCCCGTCTCGGATGACTGAAATCACCCCATTTCACCGTCGAAATCTGCCGGGTGTCGA
>JADGOF010000306.1 GCA_017883105.1 Acidimicrobiales bacterium | reverse complement strand
CTGTCGGGTCCGTAGCATGGGCGGGTGACTCTGGAGGCCCCTGCCGCGCCGATCTTCCGCCGACTGGTGGCCGGAACCATCCAGGCCGGCATCGAAGAGTTGGGTGGGCGGCCGGCCATGGTGGTCCGCACGGTCTCCACGCTCCGACGAGGGGCGCTGTCGAGAGAAGACGGTGAGACCATCCGGATGGCTGCGGTCTCGGCCCTCACCTTCCGGATCCCCATGGTGCTGGTCCTGGCCTCCAGCGGGGCGGACGTCTCCGAGGGCGTCGCCTCCCTGCACGGATGGGGCCAAGCGGCGGGGGCCATGAGCAAGTGCTCGGGTGTGGTGCCGGTAGTGGTGGTGGTCACCGGACCGGCCATCTCCGGTCCGGCCCTCCTCCTCGGCCTCGCCGATCTCGTGGTGATGACCACCGATGCGTTCGCCTTCGTGTCCGGGCCGGCCATGGTCGAGGACTTCACCGGTATCCGCATCGGCATCCACCAATTGGGGGGCACCGCCATGCATGCCCGGTCGAGCGGACTGTGTGCCATCGAGGCGGGCAACGAGGCCGATGCCATGGCCCACGTGGAGCACCTGTTGAGCCTGCTGCCGGCCAACGGCGACGAGCTGGCTCCGTTGGGCCCCGGTGGCGACTCTGTCGACCGGGAGGTGGACGAGCTCCGGGAGACCATCCCGGCGCGGACCACCAGTTCCTATGACGTCCGCCGGGTAGCCGCCGCCCTGGCCGACAACCACGACGTCACGGAGCTGTGGACCCGATGGTCCCCGCAGCTGGTCACCGCACTGGGTCGAATCGGGGGGAGGACGGTGGGGTTCGTAGCCAACCAGCCCCAGGCGCTGGCCGGCACGCTGGACATTGCCGCATCGCAGAAGGGCGCCCAGTTCGTACGGTTCTGCGACTCCTTCAATCTGCCCCTGGTCACCCTGGTGGACACGCCGGGGTTCCTGCCCGGCAAGGACCTCGAGTGGCGGGGGATGATCCGGCACGGGGCCGAGCTGGCCTTCGCCTACGCCGAGGCCACCGTTCCCCGGGTGTGCGTCATCCTGCGCAAGGCCTTCGGTGGGGCGTACATCGTCATGGACTCCAAGGGCCTCGGCAACGACCTCTGCTTCGCGTGGCCCGGAGCGGAGATCGCGGTGATGGGCGCCGAAGGGGCGGTGCAGATCCTCCATCGCTCGGCCGGAGCAACGGAGGCGGAGGAGCTGCGGGCCGAGTATGCCGAGCGGTTCCTCACCCCGTGGCAGGCTGCGGAGCGCGGGTTTGTCGACGCCGTGATCGACCCGGCATCTACGCGGGAGGTCGTGGCCGAAGCGCTCGGCACACTGGAGACGGCACGGGAGATGCTGCCCGGTCGCAAGCACACGGTGGGGCCGCTCTAGGAGGCTGTTGAACAATTCTCCCGTCGGTGCTCGACGATTTGAGCCCAGATCGTCGAGAATTGGTGGGTGCAAGGACGAAGCGAATCCAACCCTGAGCTACTCGACGCTGCAGCCCTGTGTCGCCAGCTGGTGCCGGAGGGGAGCGTCGAGGCGTTCCTGGCCGATCACCGCCACGACCTGTTCCCCGACGAGATGTTCAAGGACCTGTTTCCCTCCGGTCGCGGCCGCCCCTCTATCCCCGCCGACGTGGTGGCCTCGGTCATGGTCCTCCAGGCACTCGAAGGTCTCTCCGATCGAGACGCGGCCAGGGCCCTGCGAGACCGGATCAGCTGGAAGGTGGCCTGCGGGCTGGCTCTCGATGACGAGGGGTTCGACTTCTCGGTCCTCACCTATTGGCGCACCAGGTTGCGGAAGTCGGAGCGCCCCGAGCGGATCTTCGACGCGGTGCGCTCGGTGATCGACGCCACCGGGGTGTTGAAGGGCAAGACCCGACGTGCCTTGGACTCGACCCTCCTGGATGATGCCGTCGCCACCCAGGACACCGTCACTCAGCTGATCGCCGCCATCCGACGGGTCCGCCGGCTCGTTCCTGGTGCGACCGACGTCGTCCTCTCCGCCCACGATTACGAAACCTCGGGCAAGCCCCTGATCGCCTGGGACGACCCGGTGGCCAAAGCATCCCTGGTCGACGGTCTGGTCCGTGACGCACTCAGCCTCCTCGCTGCATTCGGAGATGTGGCCGAGGACGCCGAGGCCACCTCCGCACTCGGACTGTTGGCCCTGGTGGCGGGCCAAGACGTCGAGCAAGAAGACGACGGCACCTGGAAGATCGCCCGAAAAGTAGCCCCTGACCGGGTCATTTCGACCGTCGACCCCGAGGCCCGTCACATGCACAAGTCCCGGTCGGAGTATCGGGACGGCTACAAGGCCCACATCGCCATCGAGCCCGAGACCGGCCTGGTGACCGCCGCCGCGCTCACCCCGGCCAATGCCCCCGATGGGTCGACCGGTGTCGTGCTGCTCACCGGCGAGGAGCCTGGGCTCCAGATCCTGGGCGATGGTGCCTATGGCTCGGGCGAGACGCTCGCCGCACTGGGCAAGGCCAAGCATCAACGGGCCATCAAGCCCTGGCCGACAACGCCCGCCGTGCCCGCTGGCTTCGAACGAGAGGACTTCGTCGTAGACGAATCAGCGGGGGGACAGCCACCTGTCCGGCCGGTCACACCGTCTCGATCACGCCAAGTCGCCATGCCGTGTTCGGCGTTCGCTGTCGGGGATGTCCGCTCCGGGAACGGTGCACCACCTCCAAGGCCGGCCGGACCCTTCACCTCAATCCTCACGACAGTGAGCTGATGGATTCCCGTCGAGCGTGGCGAGAAGGCAAGTTCGCCGAGGACTACCGACGGTGGCGACCGATGGTCGAGCGATCTATCGCTTGGCTGGTGGCCGACAATCACCGGCGGGTGAGATTCCGAGGAGTGGAGAGAAACCAACTCGGTCTCTCGTTGCGCATCGCCGCGATCAACCTCAGGCGGTTGGTCAACCTCGGACTCGGCCACGACGGCAAGTGGATCCTCGGGATGTAGGACCCCGAAGGAGAACTATGGCCACGCTCCTGCGGATGAACCTCGCCTTCAGACGCCGAATATGCCCCTCCGACTCGCTCGAGCTCGGTCGATCACTACGTCCGAGGCTGTGAACTCGAAGAATGCCGTTTGTTCAACAGCCTCCTAGTCAACGGGGAGTCGATCCAACTCCGACTGGCGTCTTCAACCGTCGGCGTGACGACAGGGACCAGTCAAGGCCGACGAGGCGACCGCAGTTCGCGCACACGCGGTTGAGCCGGGTCCGACATGTCGGGCAGATGATCCAGTCCTCGTGCACGCGACGCGCACAGGCAGGGCAGGTCCGGATCGACTCCACCTCGGCCAGGAGCGCCTCCTCGGCCAGGTTGCGCTCGTAGACCTCGCCGATCTTCTCCTGGGGCCGCACGATCCGGTAGACGACGATCCCGAACGGGAACAGGACCGGGGTGAACAGCACGATCAGGGCCGCCCCGACGTACGGGAGCACCGGATTCTCGGTGCGCAGCTGCATGTCGCGGAACGCCCAGGACGCGGCAGAAAGCCACAGGATCACGAAGTAGACGACGATCGCCTGGATCGTGAGCTGCACGATCGGGTTCCCGAAGAACCCACCGATCGCGCCGCCGATCGTGTTGAGGATGTCTTGGGGCATGCTTCGGCGTCGGCCTCCCAGCGGGCGCGTGGCGCGCGTCAGGCGCGCGGCGATCGGCAGTGTAACAGGGCGCACCCGGGGGGCCGGGTGGCACGCGGTCTGACGTTCCGGACCCCCGCGACAGTGACGGCGGCCGGGTCAGGCGGCGGGCAGGCGCTCAGCGGCGCCGGACCTCGAACGTCCAGGCGGCCGTCCGGAATGCCGACGCGACCCCGGCAAGCACGAG
>JADGOF010000019.1 GCA_017883105.1 Acidimicrobiales bacterium | reverse complement strand
AGGTCCCCGAAGACGTGCCGCATGAGCCCTGTGCGGTCCCCGAGTCCCCGGAAGCCGCCCAGTGTGCCCAGGGCATCCAGGACCCGGCGATCGACGAAGGGATGGACGACGTTCACGTCGTAGAACGACCCCAGGACATCAAAGCTCTCGACGCACACGCGGAAGTAGCGGCCGGGCCAGATCCACCGTCGGAGCTTCGCCTCCCAGCCCAACGGGATGGCGCCTTCGCTCACGCCATAGGCATGGACGAGTTGTCGGGCCCCTTCGTCGGTGAGCCATGGCACCTCGCCCATGTCGGCGCGGGACCGGCGTCGGTGCACCATGGCCCGCACCGGCCGTGGGGACAGAGCCAGGCCGATCACGAGGAGATCGCGCCAGTCCTTCAGGCGCCCTGACGTCAGCAGGTGCTCCGCACGCGCGGAGTTCAGACTGTTGCCGAGCTCGTCGCCACCGAATCCGGTCACCACCGAACCTCCGGCGGCCCGCTCGATGATCGGTGCGTGAAAGTGCGTGTTGAACGGCCACAGGAGGCCGTGGCGGAGGAGCGCCCGGGTGGCCACCGGCCCCACCGCGTCGAACTCCTCGTGGATCTCGAACCGCTCCCACTCGGTCACCCCGAGGTGACGGAGGACGATCGCCTGCCACTCGTCCTCGTTGGAGTCCTCCGACTGCGGGAAGACCAAGGTGGCGGGAATCGGCAGGTCCAGACCTTCACGCCGAGCCACATGCACCGCCGCCGCGAGCAGGGCCGACGAGTCTCGGCCTCCGGAAAAGCTGAGCAGGCACGGCGTCCGGTTCAGCGCCTCAATCAGAACCTGTTCGATGGCCTCCATGGGGGTGGCGCCCGATGGGCCCCGCTCGAGCGGAGGGATCGGGTCCATTCCGAGCGGAATCCCGTAGGCGATGTCGAGAGGGCGGAGCGACGGTGCGCGCCTCACGCCAGGTGGTGGCCCGATCACCCCTCGGATGCCATCCCCACGACGGGCTGGTTGAGGGGATGTCCGCCTTCGGAACCGAAGTAGGGGGCGGTCCCGAAACTGAAGATCCCGCCGTCGGAGGCGACCATCCGATAGCCGGCACCGTCACCCACCAAGTCGATCCCCTCGATCGGCTCGACCAGCGGGAGCGCCGCTGTCGATCCGAGGAACGGGGCTCCACCGAAGGCGAAGACACCCCCGTCGGCGGCCACCAGGAGGTAGCCCTGTCCGGCACGGGTCATGTTCACGACGGGTTGGTTCAGCTGGACACCGCCCTCGGAACCCTTGAACGAGGCATCCCCGAAGGAGAAGATGCCGCCGTCACGGGCCACCAGCCAGTAGCCGAGCCCGTCGGATGTTGACGCTCCCCCGACGATCGGTTCGTTCAGAGGACGTCCACCCATGCTCCCGTAGGAGCGGGCCCCACCGAAGGAAAAGACGCCCCCGTCGGAGGCCACCAGCCAGTACCCGGTACCCGTGGGAAGCGGAAGTATGGCCACGACCGGCGCGTTCAAGTGCATCCCGCCGGTCGAACCGTAGAACCGGGCGTCCCCGAACGAAAAGACGCCCCCGTCGGCGGCCACCATCCAGTAGCCCTTCCCGTCCAGGGTGGCGCTCCCGCCGACGATCGGCTGGTTGAGATGCTGGCCACCCAGGGACCCGATGAAGCCGGCAGCGCCGAACGCGAAGACCCCGCCGTCACGGGCGAAGAGCCAGTAGCCCGGATTGACGCCGGGTGTCGTTGTGGGCACGGCAGGAACCGGGGCGGTGACCGGTGGGGCGAACACCGTTCCACCATTGGTGTGCGGGTCGGGAATCGACCGTCCATAGCCTTCGGCGCCCTTCGGGTCCTGGGCCACCGGAACCGTGTCGTACAGGCTGTACGCGTACCACTGGAAGGTGGTGACTCCTGGCAGGCAGGCAGTCGGGACCGATGCCTGATACCCATTCGTGGTGTCGAACGCGAGGGTGACTGTGCAGCTGACTGGAGTGTCGGTGCCGGCATAGGTCAGCTCACCGTTGTAGGAACCGTCGGGATTCAGCTGAAAGTACGCGTAGTAGTTCGGACTGCCACTGAACGTGGGATCGATGGCCCAACCGATGTAGGTGTTGTTCCGCCAGTTCGGGTCAGTGCTCGGGTCGTTGAGCGCGACCGTCCTGGCCGTGAACGCGATCCTGCTGCCGTTGTCGTCCGCGGTCGCACTGATGAGGTCCGCCGGGTCGGGGTCGGGGTTGGGCCCGGTCACCACGCCGCCCGCCTGATAGGTCACATCGCCCGGCGCCTGGGTGACCGACTCGAACGGTGAGGTGGATCCGTGGGCACCGGGCACCTGGGCCGCCCCTGTCGAGGCTCGGGCGTGCGAGGGGACCTGGTGCTGCGGGCTCGCCGATGTGCTCCCCGCCGCAATCGCGCTTGCGCCGCCGGGGCTTGACGCGAAGATCGGTATGACCACAGTCACCGCCAGTCCGATCGCGATCCCGAGTCGTCGCAACGATCGATCCATTCCCATCATGTGGGCCTCTCTTGCCTTGATCCAGCGGATCCTTCAGGTTAGCCGACCACGTATGTAGCGGGTACCGTGTGAGGCGTCACATTCGTCATTGGGCAGAGCGCACCGATGGTGACGACGCATCATTCAGAAAGAGGGCATTGGTGAGCGACTCGGACGATCCGGTCACGATCGACCAACTCTTCAGCCCGCCAGGACCCCGGACCTACCGCCGATTTCCCGAGGTGTTCAAGCGGGCCATCCGCATCACCTGGCAGGCCGCCCCGGGTCCACTTGTCATCACCAGCGCGCTGTCGATCCTCAGCGGCGTCGGGCTGGGCGCCGAGGTCCTCGTCGGAAGACAGCTGCTCGCCGTCCTGACGGGGGAACGGGGCAAAGTCACCATGCACGCCGCGCTGCCGTACGTCATCGTCCTGGCGCTGGTGACCGCCGGCCTCCAGTTCATCGGCACGGCCACCACCGAGGAGACCCGGGTGCTGTCCGGCTTGGTCGAGCAGCACGCCATCGGACAGGTGGTCGAGGCCGCCACCTCGGTGGACCTCCTCGACTACGAGCGGACCGAGTACCACAATGCGCTGCAGCGGGCCCAGCTGGCCGCCACCACCCGGCCGGTCCAGATGGTCAACGGGCTCACCGCCATCGTGGGGACCACCTTCGGGATCATCGGCATCGGGATCGCCCTGATCGTCATCCAGCCGGTGATCATCGCCCTGCTCGCCCTGGGGTTCGTGCCGGTGTGGCTGGCCTCGAGGAAGGCCAGCCGGGTGCTTCACCGTTTCGCCATAGGCCAGACCGAGCGCGATCGGCAGCGCAGCTACCTGTTCCTGGTGCTGACCCACCGACAGCTAGCGGCCGAGATCCGGGCCTTCTCCCTGGTCGCCTACTTCCGGTCGCGGCTCGATGCGCTCTACCAACTACGGATCGTCGACATCCGGCGCCTGGCCCGCGAGCGGATGCTGCTCGGCATCATCGGTACCGGACTCAACGCCGTCCTCACCGTCGTCGCCCTGGTGCTCCTGGTCTGGATGGTGATCAAGGGCCACCTGTCGCTCGCCTCCGCGGGTGCCGCCGCCGGCGCCATCATCCTCCTGGCCCAACGGGTGCACGGCGTCGGCGGCAGCTCAGGCACGATGTACGAGAACACGCTGTACATGCAGGACTTCACCAGCTTCGTCGACCGCATTCCCGAGCTCCGCAGGATTCGTCCGACGGGCCCGGCGCCGGCAGGCTTCACCACGCTCCATGCCAACGACCTCACGTTCACCTATCCGAGCCGAGCGAGGCCGTCGCTGAAGGGCGTCTCCCTGGAAATCGCCCATGACGAGGTGGTGGCGCTCGTGGGAGAGAACGGCTCGGGGAAGACCACGCTGGCGAAATTGCTGGCGGGCCTGTACTCGCCGAGCTCGGGGACCATCCTCTGGGACGACACCGACATCTCCGGTTGCGATCCCGACCTGCTCCGCCGCTCGATCGCGCTCATCTTCCAGGAGTTCGGCCAGTACTTCATGACCGCGGGAGAGAACATCGGGCTGGGGGACGTGTCACGGATCAACGACACCGACGCCATCGTCGAGGCGGCTCTCCTCGCCCAGGCCGACAAGTTCATCGCCGAACTGCCGAAGGGATACGACAACCTGCTGGGCTCGGAGTACTTCGGCGGGGCCAATCTCTCACTCGGACAGTGGCAGCGGATGGCCCTGGCCCGAGCCTTCTTCCGCGACGCTCCGTTCGTCATCCTCGACGAGCCCACCGCATCCCTCGACCCGAGGGCCGAGGCCGCGCTGTTCGAGAACGTGCGCACCCTCTACAAGGGACGAGCCGTGCTGCTCATCTCCCATCGATTTTCGAGCGTGCGGTCGGCCGACCGGATCTACGTGATGGATTCGGGACTCATCGTCGAGAACGGAACCCACGAGGAGCTGATGGACCAGGACGGCCTCTACGCAGAGTTGTTCGAGCTGCAGGCGGCCGCCTATGACCCGGGTCGACGCCGCACCTGACGCGGGATACGTCTGCGGTCGTTTCGACCCCGCCGGACTGTCGCAGGTGCCGAGGTCGCCGGTAGCCTGGATCCAGATGCCACACCACCCACGACGAACCGACCACCGGTGAGCACCCGAACGGGTGGACCGCTTACGGGACTCGGCGCCGCGGCCTGGTGGCGCCTGGTCGCCGGGATCGTCGACGACTCCGGCCCGCCGCCCACCGGCCCCGCATTCGAGGCGGATACCGACGAGATCGTCGGTGAGGGCCTCGGCCGATCAGCCCGCACTCCGTGAGCTCACCTGCTTCGGAAGGTTCCGGGGCGCCGCGCTCCAGGCGCAGTTGCACTCGATGGGCGTGGACGCCTGCGGCACCCGACTGCTGGACGGACTTGCTGCGCGGCACGTGCGGACCGCCGTCGTCAAAGACCCCGCCATCGCCCGGCTCCATCCATCCAGTTGGCCACGGCCCTATGCCGACATCGACGTCCTGGTCGACCCGAGCAACTTCGACAACGCCATGGCCTTGGCACTCGGCCTGGGTACGTCTACGCCGATCGTGCCGTCCCCCAATGGCCATGGTTCGACCGGCTGTGCCGGGAAGGGATCAACCTGCACTCGCCGTAAGGGGGGAACGTCGATTTCCACCACCACGTCTCCCCGTGGGCCCTCGGGTCTCACCTGCCGACAGCCCTGGTGATCGACCGGTCCCAGCCCTTCGACTTGTCGATTCCGACCCAACTACCGGCACGCCGACTCAAGAACACCTCGGAGCGCACCGATGGTCGCCAAATGAGGCAACAACACCCCCGAGCAGAGGCTCTCCGGTTTCGTCGGCCGACAGACCGATGCCCGCTGAAGGAGTGGTTCATCTCCCGGGCCCAGTCCGGACTTGCGTGGATCAACTGGGCAATCGCTTCCACATTGTTGCGTCCGGCCGATCAGTCGACGACCGGGGCCAGTCGCCACGCGACGATCGACTGGCCCGTCTTACCGATGCCACGGCGGACGATCCGCTGTAACTGCCTGCCCTCCTCGTCGAAGAGCCGGCGCACCCTCACAGGACTAGCCACGCGGGAATTCTGCGCGACCCCAGGACTCAATTCGTGGACCCGCTCCGGCAAGGTTGGTTGAACAGTGAGATCAGTAGCCCCGTCAGGGCGGAAACCGGGCGGTTCACAGCTCGTCGGAACCTTGGTCGATCTGCCCTAACATCGGGCCGAGCCGCAAGGGCGTGGCTCCACGATCCGAGTTGGTCCGACACGTCCGCAATCCGACCCCTCCTGCACTGTCCGCTCCCACCCGCGAGTGGCAACCTCATGAAGAAGGAGCCAGTCCAGCGATGCCGACAGCGTTGATCATCGGATCGGGGCCCGGGGCAGCCGGGGCCGCGCTGGCGCTGGCCGCCGACCCGGCCCAGCAGATCACCGTCGTCGACGTGGGCCATGGACTCGAGCCCGAACTCCAGGAGGTCCGCCACTCCCTCGCGTCCACCAACGAGGCGACCTGGTCCCCTGATTACGTCGAGCGGATCAGCCACCAGCCAGTCGCCACCAAGGGCGCAGCCCTCCCCCAGAAGTGGGCATTCGGCTCCGACTTCCCGTTCCGCGACGTCGGCCAGCTGGCCGGGATCCACCCGATCGGCCAAGCCAACGGGTCCGTCGTCTCGGGCGCCTACGGGGGTTTCTCCAACGTCTGGGGGGCACAGCTGATGCCGTTCTCCCGGGCGACGTTCGATCGGTGGCCGGTGTCGTTCGCCGAGATGGACCCCCACTACCGCACCGCACTGGACGAGATGACCCTGGCCGGCGACGAGGACGACCTCGCCGGGCTGTTTCCCCTCATCGTCGAAGGCCGGCGACTTCCTCCGCTGGCCGACCGGACGAAGCGGGTGCTCGACCGGTACAGCACCCACCGGGCCGACGTCCGCTCGAGGGGGATCACGGTCGGTCGGGCCCGCCTGGCGTTCCGTGCCGACGAGTGCACCCGATGCGGCCTGTGTATGACCGGCTGTCCCCATCAGCTGATCTACTCGGCGTCCCAAACCTTCGATCGCTTGCGCGCCTCTGGTCGGATCACTTACCGGCCGCACCTGCTTGCCTTCCGCCTGTCGGAGGAGGACGCCGTTCCCTCCGTCGTCGTCCGCAACACCGGTACGGGCGCCACGGAGCGGCTCACCGCCGACCGGGTCTTCGTGGCCTGCGGGGGCATCGGCACCACCCGGCTGGTGCTCGGCTCACTCGAGCGCTACGACCGCCCGGTCACCCTGCAGGAGTCCGTGCAGTTCGTCATGCCGACCCTGTCCGCCCGAGCGGGGGCGGACCCCCGGACGGCTCGGAACTTCACGTTAAACCAGTTCAACCTGCTCTACGACCACACCGGCGAGGGCCTCGACCTCTGCCAGGTCCACTTCTACGACTACAACCCAGCATTCCTGGCGTCACTGCCGGGACCGATGACCGCGCCACGGGCCGAGCCGCTCCTCGCCGCATTCCTCCGTCGGGTGTCGGTGGGGCTCGGCTATGTCCCTGGGTGGGGGGCGCCCGGCGTCCGGGTCACCGCCCGCCGCAACGGCACCGACGAACTGCCGGAGCTCGACGTAGACCGGGACGGGACCGACGGCTGGCCTCCGATGCTGCGCGGACTGGTGCGGGCAATGCTGCAAGTGGCCCCTGCCCTGGACCTGTGGCCGGTCCTGCCAATGACGACGGTGTCGGCCGCGGCCAAGAGCTACCACTTCGGCGGCAGCTTCCCCCACGGCACCGAGCGGACCCCGACCTCTACCGACCGCCAGGGTCGGCTCGCCGGATGGGACCGCATCCACCTGGTGGACGCCTCGGTGTTCACCAGTGTGCCGGCCACCACCTTCACCCTGACAATCATGGCCAACGCCCACCGGATCGCCTCCGAGGCACTGGGGTCCCGTTCGTGACGCCCGTGCCGACGCCGGCCGGGGGCGAGGGACCGCGCCGGGTCGTCGCCGTCACCGGGGCGACCGGCTACCTTGGATCGGTCCTGCAACATGCCTTCGAGTCGGTCGGCTACGACGTGCGGCGCCTAGTCCGCACCGTCCGTCCCGGTACCTCCGACCGGGCCTTCATGCTGGGCGCCACAATCGACCCCAACGTGTTGGACGGCATCGACATCCTGGTCCACTGCGCCTACGACATGACACTGACCCGGCGCACGGACATCTGGGAGACGAACGTGTTCGGCACCGTCGCGCTCCTCGACGCCGCCGCCGCCGCAGGGGTGCGGTCCACCGTGGCCGTGTCGTCGATGTCGGCCTATCGCGGCACCCGGCAGCTCTACGGACGGGCCAAGCTCGACGCCGAGTTGGCCGCCCTGGCCCGCGGCATGCGGGTCGTTCGCCCGGGACTCGTCTACGGGCCCGGCTGGGGCGGCATGGCCGGGACGCTGCGCAAGCTGGCGACCCTGCCGATTCTCCCGGACTTCGGCCCGAGGGCCCATCAGTTCACCGTCCAGGAGGACGACCTGGCCGCCGCCGTCGTCGCCGTGGCCCGCGCCGACGATCCTCCCAGGGTCCCGGTGGGAATCGCCTACCCCGACCCGCTGCTGTTCCGACTCCTCTTGTCGGCGCTCGCCGTCGGCCAGGGCAGGCCCGCGCCACGGTTCGTCCCGGTTCCGCCCACTGCCGCCTTGGCGGCATTGCGGGTGGCCGAGTCGCTCGGGCTGCCCCTGCCGGTCCGGGCCGACTCGCTGCTCGGCCTCATCCGGCCCGCACCGGTGGTAGCCAACGTGGACGTCCTCACCGGGCTGGGCGTGTCGCTCCGCCCGTTCGACGCCGCGGTCGGGACCGACCAGCCGGGATCCGCCGGCGTGGACCCGGACGCGCGATCCGACCGATAATGGGGGCATGCGTGGGGCAGACGGCAGAACGGGACCGGACATGGACCGCGGTAGCGGCGTGACGGCGGGGACCCGCTCGTCCGACGGAGCGACACGGGTGTCGGCCACGGTGATCATCCCCGCCTACTCGATGGCCCGGTGGGACCAGTTAGTGAAGGCCGTCGACTCTTGCCAGGCGCAGACCCGGGCACCGCTCGAGGTGATCCTCTGCATCGACCACAACGAAGAGTTGCTCGCCCGGTGCTCCGACCGCTGGGCCGGAGCCGACCAGTCCGTTCCCGTGCAGGTGGTGGCGAACCGCTTCGCCCAGGACCACCTGGATGCGTCGGCCCACCAGCGGGCCCACGGTTCGAAGCGGCGGTTCGGGGCCGGATGGGCACGAAACACCGGCGCCGAAATTGCTTCGGGCGACATTTTGGTATTCCTCGACGACGACGCCTGGGCCGAGCCCGACTGGCTCGAGCGCCTGCTCCCCCCCTACGACGACGACGCCACCGTTGCCGTCGGCGGGGCTCCCCTGCCGGAATACCAGACTGGCCGGCCGGACTGGTTCCCGCCAAACTTCGACTGGGTCTTCGGCTGCGCCTACGAGGGCATGCCCACCGAGCTCGGTCCGCTCGCCCACCTGATCGGCGCCAACATGTCCATCCGGCGCGAGGCATTCGAGAAGGTCGAGGGTTTCCACTCGATCGACTTCGACGACCTTGACCTGTGCATGCGAGTGGCAGACGCGTTCCCGGACGGGGCCGTGCTCTACGAGCCGCGGGCGGTCGTGCACCACTACGTCCCGGGCGACCGGGTGGCCTGGCGCTACTTCTGGCGCCGATGCTTCTTCGTCAACCGGGAGAAGGTCGAGGCCTTCGCCGACATGGGCTCCGCGGCCAACCTCCACGCCGAGGTGGCCTTCGTCCGCCGGGCGCTGACGGTGCAGTCCAAGGCGGCGATCGCCGGTGTCGTCCGGGGGCACGTGGCGGGCTTGGTGCAGCTCGGCGTCATGCTGCTGGGAATCGCCCTAGCCGGCCTGGGCAATGCCGCCGGCCGGATCGGCCTCCTCGCCCGGAGGCGGATGGCCCCCTGAGCCGTGCCGCCGGGGACGCTGACCCGATCAGCCGGCGGCGAACTTTCCGGGCGTCATTCTCCGGCTGCCATGGAAACGGAAATCCAACCCGGAGAAGCTGACCCCCGTGCGGGTGCGTAGGGGGTTTCGGCGACTGCGCGCAACTCCCGGCACACCCGGTCATCCAACGAAATCCGACTCCTCGGGTCTGAGGGGGCTTGACCAATTCGTGGCTATGGAGGGTCGACGGTCGAGGCCTCCGGTGATGGCTCGTCCCGAGGCTCAGGGTCCGTCCGTGATGCTGGCCATGCTGATCGGCATCGGAAGCGCGGAGGTCCTGAAGTTCGTCGAGGACGAGAAAGTTCCTGCACTCGGCATCCTGATCGAGACGCTGATGAGCGAGACGACGTGTCCGAACTGCGGCGGTGCAGTCGAGGCATGTGACTCGGCCACCGAGGACCTCCCGCCGACCACCGCCGGTCTTGCCCAAATGTTGGTCAGGTGGAAATCCGAACCAGTCCCCATTGATCCCGTCGTCGATTTCGGCCTGGGCCATCCAACGCCGCAGTGTCGACTCCGAGCTGTCGAAATCGGCCGCCACCTCGGGGTGGGGATCGTGCCCCGACGGGCAACCGAGACAATGCCAGGCTTGAACTCCTGAGGGAACTTCTTCGGCATGCTTCCATCCTTCCAGCAAAGCCTCGCCCTGAACTAGGGATGTCAACCGATCCGTGAGGCGCCCCCAATACCTCCCATCGAGCTCGAGGCTCGACGGACTCCGACGACAGCAGCATGAACCGAGTCAGTCGGCTCCGCCGCATTCGGGAGTAGTCAGAGTTTCCATGAAACCCAGGGCGATCCAGTCATCTCTGTTTGTCGAGGGCATCCAAATAGGTATCTTGCACCAAGGCAGCCACTTCATCCCAAGTAGCGAAGCCCAATTGTGCAACCATCCTCCTTTGGCGATGGATAGCCTCTTCAATCCTCGCTCCCACCTCAACCGTCGTGGCATCCACATCCACCAGTCCCGAAATGTCTCCAGCCATACTTGTAACCTCCCGATGGGCCGGAATATCGCTTGCAATCATCCAAGCTCCGGCTACAGCGGCTTCGGCCAATCCAAGGCCAAACGCTTCCTGCGTCGACAGGCTCACCACCACCGATGCTGTGCGTTGCCACCGCTGCAGCTCTGCACGGTCAATCTGGCCGACCATCAGCACCCTGTCCGATAGCCCCAGTTCATCAATCAATGCCCGGATGCGCGACTCATCCGGACCAGTACCCGTTATGACTAGGGTGGCGTCGCTACGCAATTCCGCAAAGGATTTGACGATCCTGGGAATTCGCTTATATGGGACAAGTCGACCGCCTGCAAGAACGATCGGAGGGTCAAGCTCGAATGGATCAATCGTCGCCAATTCCGCAGAATCCACACCAGTACCAACTACTCGAATCCGCGAATCGAATTCCGGATACTTCGACCGAAGCAATGCCGCTTCTGCCCTTGAATCGCAAATTGCAGCGTGAGCACGGGAAAAGATCTTATGAGCAATACGATCATACGGAATATGCAACATCCGAGCAGCAAACGTGTGCCCAACTGCGTGAAAGTGTGGAGAGACCACCAGTGGCGTTTCAGACGCTAAAGCTGCCGCCACACATGGAAAGGCATGGAAGTTGTGCGCATGAAGGACGTCGTATTCGGAACCAGCATGCTTCAAGTACGTCCACAAGCTAGGGGCGATCCGAAAATGTTGAGTATGGGTCATATCCGGAAAGTGCCGCACAGTGCTACCAGCATACGTTTCGCCACCAGACCACGCGACATCTTTGCCGTAGGGGCATTGAGTCAACACTTCGACGCTGCACCCGATTCGGACCAAGGCATTAGTGAGATTCTCAACATAAGATTCGAGACCACCACGTTCAGGTGCGTATGCAGAAGTGACCAATCCAACGCGCATCGCAAACTTTCCTAACACTCATTGGGCAGAAGTTCTCGATTCTTCCGCCCAAGGGCCGTTCCTAGCTCGGCGCCCATCACATCTTAATCTTTCCCACCTGCAACTCGTCCCACTGTAGCTTCCCTACACGGATCTCAGCAACACTTGATCTGGACTAGATCTCGCCCAGAACCCAACTCTTCGGTCGATGATTCTGATAACTCTCCGTCTCATCATAGCCTAGGTAATGATCAATGCTCATTAACCGCGCACAGTATTCCGTCTCCCCACTTTCACCAACGAAAAGGCCGCGCGATTACTTGCACGGTTGCCGGGGTCGTGACCAGCGCGAACGCTATTGGAATCGCTCAATCTGTTCGACGGCGAGCCCTTAGCGTACCTGCAGCCTGCTCATTTCTTGAGAACCGGCGGCGCCCGCAACTGAAACAGTACCGATGTCGGAGTATTATAGACGATGACCCAATACTGAGAGTGCTTCATTGCGCTTACGAAAGCTCGGTACTCTGAACCAGAGTACACGCGCTGATACTCGCCACTTGCTTCTATTTGTTCCCCAGCGAGAACGAAATACTTCGATGCGGGTCTCTTACTGGAAATCGCCAACGAGATCGCCAGAGAATCTGCCTGAGCGGTATCGATTGTACCATTAGGCAGTAGGGCACTTTGAACACCTGGGGCCATCAGATATGAAAACGAAGGATATCGTCTGGTGGATTTTGTCGGCGCATAGCCCGACCCGAGTGAAACGAGAACTGAGCCATTCGGAGCGTGGGCCTCAAAATACCTTTCGGCGGCGAGGTCATTTGGACGCACGACATTGACCCAATCAAGTATTGCTGATCCAACGATATTTGCGGCAAGGAGTATTGGAAGGCCAATCCAGAAGATACTGCTTAAAGGAATTCGGAGGGGCTTCCCTATTTGAGCCGCACCGATGCTCAACCAGGGCAGTGCGAACAAGATGACGCGAAATGTACCTTCGCCTCCGTACTGGTTGAAAAAGAACAGAGCCACAGGAGAAACTGCGCAAAGTAGAAGTGCATACGATAAGCGATTACGGTGCTGCCAAGTTGTCAGAAGCGCTGCCGCAGCAATTAATGCGGATGCACCTAGCCACGCGACTAAATCTACCTGGCCGATCGCCAAGGTGTGCACAATTGGGGCTCCAGGTTGATGAAGACGTATATTGGTTCCGAAATCACCAATGCTGCCAAGCTTGAAATAGCGACGTACCTCGTCAATTTGTATAAATGCCCAAAAGGCGGCGGGAATAATGGGCACTAAAGGAAGCCATTTGAAGCGCACCAATCGAAAGATCACGAGGACGGCAAGCGCAATCGCAACCATGAACGGAGTGAGCTGATGGGTAACAGCGATAGCAAAGCTGAGAATCGCTATCGTGAAAATCCGAAGTCCAATTAGGCTTTCGGAATCCCCGCCTGGCACCTCCACGGCGAGTGCGAATATTAGGATCGCGAAGGCGAAGCTGATCGATTGTGGTGAGTAGTAGTCTTGTCCTATTGCATTTCCAAGCACGAATATTCCACATGCTACCCAGGAACGATATTCGCTGAGGAACTTGCGACTCAGTTGGCGCATCGCGGCCAAGGCGACAAGGTCGACTATGAGGGGCCACCATCGAGCCAGTGCTATCGGGTCTGATAAGCCGGCCGAGCGGCAGAGCGTTGCCATCGCCGCAAAGAATCCTGGCCAGGCTTGGTAGATGTCGATCGAGGAGTTCACGGAGTGATAGGCCAAGATATATTCCGTAACTCCGACATGTTTCAGAGTCCATGAAAAACGAACACCCGGGTAGATAATGGGAGGTGTGGCCGCGAGGGCGATTGTCATCGTTACTACAGCGAAGCCTGCCCATTTTGTTCCGTCTGTTTTCGCGTGCTGGCCCACTCTTCCGGACAGACCCCAGCCAGTTGCAATCAGAATGATCCCCACGTACCAGAGCGGAGAAATCCGGCTTAAGAATCCACCTTCGCTATTTGGGTCAAGGGGGCGAGACACTAGGCAAGCGACAAACCAAAAAACGAGACCAAGGGTGGTGACTGCCGGAACGACGGGAACATGAGTGAGCCGTACATAGACTGCATGGAGAAAGTTCGGACGGCGGGAGTGTGGGCGAGGAGGCGCCGCTGTGGGGTCGGCTAGGATCACGACAGACGCGATCGCATGAGGTACGCGAGGCCGATGAGATGAAGTAAAAGAGCGGCTCCGCCAATCACACATCCAACAACAAGGGGATTATATCTGCCGAGTTCTAGCAGGCAGAAACTCACCGAGACCAATATTCCGAGTCCGAGCCCAAGAGTAAGCGTTACCCACTGCCACCAGTCCTCTGTGTCGACGAATTGAAGAGGCGCCGATCCTACCCCCAGTAATGCGAAGATGACTGCAGTAGTTGCTCGGGTGGATCCCCAACCAGCTGCAGTGCTCAGAGCAAAGACGGCGGCCAAAGTCAGCGCGCCTAGACCTGGAACGAGATGTCGATCGTCAGAAAGTGGTGTTGGCTTTCCAGATGTCAACCGCTGACGTCTCCTCTTCAGTCTAGTCCTGATCCTCGCTGGATCGGTCTGCGCGTCCCCGTATTTGTCAGAGAGTATCCGAGGTTTGCCTGCCGTTTCCTGCAACGCTCAAGACCCCCGCTCTTAAGGACGCCCCTTGCAGTGGTTTGGAATCCCTCTCTCGCAGAGCTGATCCCGGAGGGCCAGGGAGCGGAACATCCGCTCCTTCACACTCCTTCCTCCATCTCTTGTACAGCATTGCTCTGTTGGTCACGACGTTCGCACGCCGTCACCTCCCTTCGCATTCTCGGCACACAGGCTCCGGTTGCGGTAGGGACCGCCCTTTCGGGCGGCCCCCCGCACAGATCCCAGCGTGCGGAATTCCCGCACTGGGCTCCTGCCTCAGGTGCGAGCGTCAAAGC
>JADGOF010000305.1 GCA_017883105.1 Acidimicrobiales bacterium | reverse complement strand
CCGGTAGGGTCGTTTCGTGCCCAGACTCGTTGTCGCTCCCGACAAATTCCGGGGCACCGCCACCGCCCACGAAGTTGCCGACGCCGTGGGAGGTGCGGCCTCCGCCCTCGGGTGGACCGTCGAGAAGGTCCCGCTCTCCGACGGCGGGGAAGGCCTCCTCGAGGCGTTCGACGTCCCCGGTTCGCATCTCCGAACCACCGCGGTCACCGGGCCGGATGGCAGGATGGTGGAGGCGTCCTGGCGGATCAAGGGGGACGTCGCCACGGTCGAGATGGCCCGAGCCTCGGGACTCTCCCTGGTCGGCGGCCCTGGAGGCAACGACCCCTTGCAGGCCACCTCGTACGGCACCGGTCAACTGATCGCCGCAGCCGCAGCCGCGGTGGGACGTGCCGGGACGGTGGTGGTGGGTCTCGGAGGTTCGGCGACCACCGACGGTGGTGCAGGGATGATCGCCGCAATCGGTGCATCGGGGGGGCTCAAGGGAACGGCCCTGGTCGGAGCCTGTGACGTGCGGATTGGGTTCGTCGAGGCCGCCAGGCTGTTCGCACCACAGAAGGGTGCGACCGTGCCGCAGGTCGCGGTGTTGGAGGCCCGGCTCCTTGGGCTGGCCGACCGGTACGAGTCGGAGTTCGGGGTCGATGTGGCGGGACTTCCCGGTGCCGGTGCGGCCGGCGGGCTGGGAGGGGCGATCGCTGCCCTGGGCGGAGAGCTGCAATCGGGGTACGAGCTGGTAGCCGAGCTCCTCGGGCTCCGGGAAGCCCTGGTCGGTGCGCAGCGGGTCATCACCGGCGAAGGGGCTCTCGATGCGTTCTCCTTTGCTGGCAAGGTGGTGGGCGGCGTGGTGGATGATGCATCCGCTCTGGGGATCGCCACGTTGGTGATTGCCGGCAGGGCCACGGATGACGCCTTGGAAGAGGCCGAGGCGCGCACCGTCGAGGTGGTCTCCCTCAGCGAGCGGTTCGGCGAGCTCCGGGCCATCACCGAGACGTTGGATTGCATCGGCGCAGTGGTCACCGAGGCGCTCGGTCAGCTCGACCCCGGGTAGACCGGGGCCGGGTGGGCTCGACCGCCACTCAAAAGGGCGCGGCAGATCACTCGGTACACCGGCATAGGATGACGGGATCAACTTCGGTCCGGACACGTGGACCGTTGTCCGAAGGTATCGGCTCGTCATCCGGCGAGTTCCCCAACCGGCCAGCAGCGTGCAGCAGTGGTCGGCCTCAGAACGCCAATGCCGAGACCAGCCCGACCGGCTGTCGCTCGCAACCCAACCTCCTGCTGGCACGGACCGAGAGAGACACCATGCAGCAAGGGTTCGACCGTCAACCTGTGTCCACGTCGAATCGCGAGGACTTCGCGGAGCTGTCCCGCAGGATCCGGGCCGAGGGCCTGATGGCCCCACGGGGTGGCTACTTCGCCATCAAGATCGCCGCCACTATTGGGGCTCTCAGTGTGCTGGTCGGAATCGTGCTGGTGGTCGGGGACTCGTGGTGGAATCTGGCCGTGGCGGTCGGGTTGGCATTCGTGCTCGCCCAGTTGGGATTCATCGGCCATGACGCCGGACACCGTCAGGTCTGCGCTCACCGCCGTGGGAACGACGTGATCGGACTCGTCCTCGCCAATCTACTCACCGGGTTCAGCTTCGGATGGTGGCTGGCCAAACACAATCGTCACCACGCCCACACCAACGCGCCGGGCAAGGACCCCGATATGGCGCCGGGTGCGTTGGTCTACACCTCGGATCAGATGGTCGCCCGGAAGTGGTGGGGACGCTGGTGCGCCCGGATCCAGGCGATTCTGCTGGTGCCGCTCTTGTTCCTCGAGGCGCTGAACCTGCACCTGGCCAGCGCTATCTCCCTGGGACGTCGCCGTGACAAGGCTGCCCTGGTCGAAGCGGCGCTCCTGCTGATCCACGGATGCATCTTCTTCGTGGCGCCGTTTCTGGTGCTGTCCCCGGGACGCGCCATCCTCTTCATCGCCATCACTCAGTCGCTGTTCGGGTTCTACTTGGGAGCGAGCTTCCTCACCAACCATGTGGGCATGCCGGCGATGAACGGAGGCGATGATCTGGGCTTCCTTCGGCGCCAGGTCCTGACCTCGCGCAACCTATCGGGTCGCTCGCTGACCGGATTCATCTTCGGTGGGTTGGACACCCAGATCGAACACCACCTGTTTCCGGCGATGCCACGGGCCAATCTGCGACGAGCCCGTGAACTGGTCCGTCCGTTCTGCGTCGAGCGTCGGATCGCTTATGCCGAACAGAGCCCGTGGCGCGCCTACCGCGACGTGCTGCGTCACCTTCAGGTGGCCGGTTCCGGTCGGGCTGTTCCTACTGTCGCCTGACCGCTGCCCGGCCGTTCCAGCAGGCATCGCACACCCATGTCGCTGCGGGAGCGAGCAGGAAGAGACGGGGCTCCGAGGATCGCACCCTGATAAGGTCGCGCTCAGCAGTAGAGGTAGTTCGTCGGGGAAGCCGGTCAAATTCCGGCACTGGTCCGCAACCGTAGGTGACGAGATCGCATCTGGTCACGAGTCGGGATACCGGCGTTCTGTCCAGTTGAGCCCATACCCGTCGAGAATTGCGGCAAGGGCTCGGTCGTTTCCGTGCCCGGCAGGGGTCAGGGGGAACTTCCGGGTCGTTGTCCCGGAAGTGAGGATCACCCCCCATGTCCACCAAGCGTCTTCTGGCGTCGGCCGCATTGGCGTCCTGCCTCCTATTTGTCCTCGACGCGGTACCGTCGGTGACAAGTGCAGCGGCCTCCACCCCGTCCGTGGCCAACCTGCCGTCAATACCGCAACAGTCGGCGGCACAACAGGGTGCCAACTGGCTTGCCACCCAGCTCAGCTCCTCGGGCTTCATCCCATCCACCGTGAACCCGGGACAGCCCAACCTGGCCGCGACGGCCAACGCCGTCCTCGCCCTGGCCGGGGCCGGTGTCGATCGCACTGCTGCGTTCAACGCGCTCGAATACCTCGAGACCCATGTGGACCAGTACGTGTCGGTGGGAGGGAGCGACGCCCCGGGCCAGCTGGCCCTGCTCGTCCTCGACGCGCATGCGCTGGGCGTCAACCCGCGTGACTTCGGCGGGACCGATCTGGTTTCCCGACTGCTCGCCACCCAACGGGCCGCAGGCGCAGACAGCGGTCTGTTCGGCAGCCAGAGCCCGACTTACGACGGAGCCTTCCGTCAGGGACTCTCGCTGGCCGCACTGGCTGCGGCCGGCGTGACCGTAACTGCTCAGCTGGCATCGGCAGAAACCTGGCTCAACGCGCAGCAGTGCCCGGACGGAGGGTGGACCACCTATGTGACGGTCGGTAATCCCTGCAATGGAGATCCGGCCAACTTCGTGGGCCCCGACACCAACTCGACCGCCCTGGCGGTCATCGGGCTCGCCGCCCAGAAGGTCCTCGGATCGATCCCGGCCGCGCATGCCCTGGCTTTCCTTTCCGGTGCACAGAACAGCGACGGAGGATGGGGCTATGAGCCCAACGCCGTGAGCGCTCCGGGATCGTCGGACCCCGACTCCACGGCCGAGGTGATCCAGGCCGTCCTGTCGATCGGCCTCTCCCCCTCGGCCAGTCAATTCGACAAGGGCAGCGTCAATCCGGTGTCCGCCCTGCTTTCGTTCCAGTTGACCACGGAGCCTGGTCGCGGTGCGTTCTTCTTCCCGGGGAGCACCACGCCCGACCTCCTGGCCACCTATCAGGCTGTGCCCGCGGCAGCCGGCGTGACCCTTCCCTTCGTGGCCACGTGGGAAGCGGGCTACTGGCTGGTCGCCTCGGACGGGGGAGTGTTCGCCTTCGGCGACGCCGCGTTCCACGGCTCCCTCGGTGGCACCCACCTCAACGCCCCCATCGTG
>JADGOF010000304.1 GCA_017883105.1 Acidimicrobiales bacterium | reverse complement strand
CTTTCCTCGGGCACGTGCCATCTGCTTGCCTCCCCCTCAGAGCGTCGCAGATATCTCACCCGCTCCGCCAGGGACCAAAGTCCCGAATGATCGGTCCGGGCCGGCTCGGGCACCCGGCCCGCAGGCATCGGGCCTGCTCACCGGTCCGAACCACACGTTCACTTGCTCGACCACCGCCGGGTCGTCCTCTGGAAGTGCAAGCCAGGCCTCAAGGTACCGGGAAGGAGTTCCCACCGGCGTGGCAGGGATGAAGGGCGCCCCTTGAACCCCTCAGAGGCTCACACCGGTTCGCGGTCACCTCCGTAGACGGCCAGGGCGTAGATCACCAGGAACGCGATGATGATGTAGACGAGTGCCCACACCGGGTAGAAGGGCATCCACCAGATGGCGCTGATCCCGGCCACAGCCGCAGCGAAGATACCGATCCATCGGGCCACGCCAGAGCCACCCACCACCGCGATGCCGCAGACGATCAAGATGACCGCAACCGCCAGGTCGATCCATCCGTAGGTCTTGAGGTTGTGGCCGAATATGCCAGCTTCCAAGTTGTAGGTCACCATGCCGTGGTACGAGAAGGCCCATAGTGCATCGAAGAACCTCATGATGCCGCCCAGCACCAGAATGATTCCGGCAAACAGCACCCAACCCTCGCCTCGCTGTTCCATCGCTCGCCTCCCGCATTGGGCCATGCCCGCTGCGGGCACGACGCGATTCCGCTTGTTACTCACAATCCTGGGCCGACCCTGTCGGTCGGACCAGGGACTTTCGTCACCAATTGGCGAGGCTGGCGGCCTGACGTGTTCCTCACCGGCCACCGGCCACCGGAGGTCGGGCGCAGTTGCCCGTTGCTCCCTTGCGTTCGTGACGTTTGGCCCTACTGGGTGGTGGTGAGCCGTCCCTACGATGCCGACAGGAGGTGTGTCCATTGAGCGACTTCGTCAAAGTGGTTGCGGCAGGGCCGATGTTCTTCGCAAGTGCCTGGGTGCTGATGATCTTCGCAGGGATCGTCTACAAGGATGTCGGCATTCTCCCGTTCGGGTACATGACGTCGATGGTGGTCACCATCGGCCTATGGCTGACCATGGCGCCCGCGATCGGTGCCGCCACCCGTGTTTCCAATCCCAAGCCCAAGGGCCACTGACGGCAACCAGCAGGCGCGGCGGCGAGGAGAACGCCGTCGTGCATGATGAGGCGCCACTGCCCAGCTCTGGTCACCACGACCCGATCGTGCTGACCCTTGGCGTCTCGAAGGCGATGTCAATGGCATTCGGCCGTGGCAGAGCCGCTCGGAGCGTTGCTGACATTGCCGGACTCGCCCCCCCGGATCGAGTCGTCGATATCGGATGCGGCCCGGCGACTGCGGCGCGGGTGGCCCCGAAGTGTTGCGCCCGCGCAACGGGTGTCGACCCCTCACCTGCCATGCTGCGTTTGGGTCGCTGGCTCAACTCGCTGCGAGGACGCCACAACGTGATACTGGTCGAAGGGACTGCCGAGGCCCTTCCTCTTCCTGACGAGAGTGCCACGGTCGTCAGGGCCCTCAGCTCGGTGCACCATTGGACCGACCGCGCTGCCGGATTTGCCGAGGCCAGCAGAGTGCTTGCTCCCGGAGGCCGGGTGATTCTGGCCGAACGGCTGGTCGGGCCCGGCGCTCGTGGCCACGCTGGCCACGGAGTCACGGATGATCAGGCGAACGAACTTGCCGTCGACCTGGCCACGGCCGGATTCATACGGATCCATCGACAGATGCGAGTGGCAGGGCACCGGGCTCTTGCTGTGGTGAGTGGGCTGCGCCCGCCTCTGGGTGAAGGAGCGGAGACGGATCGGCTGCGGCCCGAGCGCGTAGTCGCGGCGTTAACCGGTCCTGGAGAGGGCCGTCGGTGGCCGGCCGTTCGCCGCTAGAGGCTGAACTTGGTGCCCTTGATCAGTGACAACGTGCCCGATGCGCTGAGGCAGGTCTGAGCCGAGATCGGGTCCCCAAATGCCGTGTAGGTCGACGTACCGCCCGTGACGGTCCCCGAGATGTCGTACTCGATGTGACCCTTCGGACATCCACCTTGGCCTGGCGACGTGGGGCTGTTCAGGCTCTCGGTCGTCGTCTGACCACTGGCGCTCCATAGGAACGTGCTGGTGAGGGCGGCCGACGAGGCACTCGTGTTCGATTTCGACTTGGGCTTGCACTTCGAGATGGTCAGCGTGCCGGTAGCCGTGCCACTGAGCTTTGCGCACTGGACGCTCGATATGCAGGCAGTCCCGCAACCTGTCGGGGTGGTGTAGCTGAACCGATCGACGGCACCGATCGCGCTGGTCCCACCAGTCGTCGTGACTGTGACGTCGACTGTGTCAGCTGCATCGGCCGGAGGAGCCACAGCCGTGATCGACGCATCGTTGTTCACCGTGAAGCCCGCCGCGGTCGTACCGAAGTCGACGGCGGTAGCGCCGGTGAAGTGTGCGCCTGTGATCGTCACTTCGTTCCCACCGTAGGTCGTGTCACTGTTCGGATCCAGGCTCGAAACTGACGGGGCGGCTACGAAGGTGAACTGATCACTGGCGCTCGCCGAACTCGTGCCACCGGCCGTCGTGACGGTCACGTCCACCATGCCCGCACCAGCCACTGGCGACAACGCCGTGATCGCTGTATCGCTGTTCACCGCGAAGCTCGCCGCGGCGGTACCACCAAAGCTTACGGCCGTAGCGCCGGTGAACCCCGTTCCGGCGATCGTCACACTCGTTCCGCCCGCAGCCGGCCCCGAGGTCGATGACACGCTGGTGACCCGGGGTGCAGCGACAAACGTGGGCCCGAGGGTGAGGTACGTGCGATACGTGCAGTACGCCGTGTTGCCAACGGTGCAGTTGGCCGGCAGCACGTTGACTGCCGTCAACACATTTGAGAGTTGGTTGCCGTGCGAATCGAACGTGGAGAACGTCGGGTCGAGGCCTGTCGGCGTGGCCGCGAGCAGGGCCGATGAAACCACCCCGCCAGTGAAGTCCCACGTCACGCCGACTCACGCAGAGTAGGTGGTGGTGTGATATCCGCCACCGCGTCCACTCCCACCACAACGCGTCTGCAGATAGACGTCGCCAACGGGGTAACCGGTCGTCACGTCGAACCCGGTGGAGAACGCCTGCTCCTGAATACCCCCGCACGAGCGCCCGAGAACCGAGAACGCAGTCGGTTGGGAAAGTACGAGCGATGCCGGCGTTGTGGCGCTTGCGACACTTGGGGTTGAGGTCAACCCCAAGAGCATCACCGCAGAAGCGACCGCACCCAATACCATCCTCCGAGCAATCATGTACACCCCTGTGGTCGCCAGCGATGGCCGCTGAATATCGGTCCCACGCTAGCGCCACCGCACGGGCTGTGCGTCGACCACTGTTCGCTCAAGTCAAAGGGATCGGAGGTGCGGTAGAACTCGATATGGAGATGCTCGGCGTTGAGCACCGCCAAACAGGCATTCGAGACCCACTTGAAGTACGTCCGCAGGTCCTGCCGGGAGGCATCGAGTGTTCGGCCGTTGCACCTGGCCAGGTATGTCGCCACCACCTCGACCTCGTCGAATAGGGGGGGTCCTCGATGACGGTGGCAAGGACGGCTGACGGCGAGTCGAGAATGGGCATGGTCGCCCTCCCCATTCCCCGGTCGGACCCGGTTCCGATGCTCAGACCGAGATACCGTCAGACTGTGAGGATCAGGCAGCGTGTCTGTTTCAGTCACGGATCAGTTGAGACCGGGTGTCCACCACTCCTTGGAACGCTGTGACTTGGTGGGCCGTGCGAGTCTCGATCTCGCCACCTTGGGATTAAAAGTCCCCTGCTCTACCGGATGAGCTAACGGCCCGCCGAGGAGCGTATCGGCTCTTCCC
>JADGOF010000303.1 GCA_017883105.1 Acidimicrobiales bacterium | reverse complement strand
CGAGCGTGAAGGCACCCGTGCGGTCCTCCGCCACAGCCGCATGTCGGCCTCCAAGGTCCGCCAGGTGCTCGACCTCATCCGGGGCCAGGATGCCGACCGGGCCGCCGAGATCCTCTCCCTGGGCGACCGCGAGGCCGCAGCCACGGTGGGCAAGGTGCTGGCCTCGGCCGTCGCCAACGCCGTGCACAACGACGGGCTCGACGCCGAGGACCTCTACGTGTCGGCCTGCTACGCCGACGAGGGCAGCACGCTCAAGCGGTGGCGCCCCCGGGCGCGTGGCCGGGCCACTCGGATCCGCAAGCGGACCTCGCACATCACGGTGATCGTCAGCCGGCTCCCCGATGAGCGAATCGCCCGGCGCCGTGCCAAGCAGGCCGCCGGCGGTTCCCAGCGGTCCCGCCGTGTGGCCGGTTCGCGTCGTCGCCAGCAGTCCGAGGCCACCGAGTCGAGCGCGCCGGTGACCGGGGCGGAGGACACCACGGTCGAGACCGATCCCGACGTCATCGACGTGGACGTGGTGGAAGCCGAACTGGTGGGGACCGGGTCCACCGATGTCGAGGGTGAAGGCACCGACGATGTCGGGGACAGCGAAGCAGACGGAACGTCCGACGCCACTGGCGGGGACGACGGAACAGACGGCGAATCCGCCGAAGAGAAGGGCAAGTAGATGGGCCAGAAGGTAAACCCGTACGGGTTTCGACTCGGCATCACGACCGACTGGAAGTCGCGCTGGTTCGAAGAGCGCAACTATCAGAACTGTGTCATCGAGGACTGGAAGATCCGCGACTACCTGATGTCGCAGCTCGAGTCGGCCGCCGTCAGCCGGATCGAGATCGAACGCACCCGTGACCGCCTTCGGGTGGACATCCACACCGCTCGCCCGGGCATCGTCATCGGCCGACGTGGCGCCGAAGCCGACCGTCTGAAGAAGAAGATCGAAGAGATCACCGGCCTCAACAACCGGATCCAGCTCAACATCCAGGAGATCAAGCAGCCCGAGCTCGACGCCGCCCTCATTGCCCAGGGCATCTGCGATCAGCTGGCGCGCCGGGTGGCGTTCCGCCGGGCCATGAAGCGCTCCATCCAGACCGTGCAGAAGGCCGGTGCCCTTGGGGTGCGCGTGCAGTGTTCGGGTCGCCTTGGTGGCTCGGAGATGTCCCGCAAGGAGTCCTACCGCGAGGGTCGGGTCCCGCTGCACACCCTCCGGGCCGATATCGACTACGGCTTCCGTGAGGCGAAGACTACCTTCGGCCGCATCGGCGTGAAGGTGTGGATCTACAAGGGCGACATCCTCCCCTACAAGATCTCCACCGAGGACAAGATCACCCGCGAAGCGGCCATGGCCGTGGGCGAGACGTCCGGCCAGGGAGGGGAAGCACCCCGTCGCCTGATCACCGCCGGTGGCGGCCGTCGCCGCGCCGAGCAGGGCGCACCGGGCAGCGTGGTCACCGTTGACTCCGACTCCACCGGTGAGACCGAGATCCCCGAAGGTTTGGTCGACCACTCCCTTGCCGATATCGCCGCTCCGCCCGCCGTGCCCGACGAGCTCGAGCGCATCCTCACCGAGGACGAGGAGATCGAGCGCAAGACCCGCGAGCATCACGAGACCCCCCACTTCCGCAAGGAGGTCGACTGACATGTTGATGCCTCGGAAGGTCAAGCACCGCAAGCAGCAACGTGGCCGGATGACCGGCAAGGCAAAGGGCGGCAGTGACGTCACCTTCGGCGACTTCGGCATCCAGGCCATGGAGCCGGCCTGGTTGACGGCCCGCCAGATCGAGGCCGCCCGTATCGCCATGACCCGCCACGTGAAGCGAGGTGGGAAGGTGTGGATCCGGGTCTTCCCGGACCGCCCGGTGACCCAGAAGCCGGCCGAGACCCGCATGGGCTCGGGCAAGGGGAACCCCGAGCACTGGGTGGCCGTGGTCAAGCCCGGCCGGATCCTCTTCGAACTGGCCGGTGTCGAGCCCGAGCTGGCCAAGGAGGCCATGGACCGGGCCATCCAGAAGCTCCCGTTCAAGGCCCGCTTCGTGGTCCGTCCCGGGACGCACGGTACGCCGGAGGTGCAGGTCTGATGGCCACCGCAGCAGAGGTCTCCGAATACGACACCGAAGAGCTCGAGCGTCAGCTGTCCGAGACCCGACGCGAGCTGTTCAACCTACGGTTCCAACTGGCCACCGGCCAGCTGGACAACTTCTCGCGCGTCAACAATGTGCGCAAGGACGTGGCCCGGATGCTGACCGAACTGCGTAACCGGGAGATCGCGGAGGCCGAGGGCTTGGCTCTCGACCAGCTTCCGGCCCACAGGGCGGCCGCACGGCGCCGGTCCGAGGACGACGCACTCGGCAGGGACAAGACCACCGCATCGGAGCGCCGCGCCGCAGCCAAGGCTGTCGAGCAGGAAGCGGCCGCCCCGGTCGATGACGACGAATTGGCCGCAGAGGTGGCTGACGATGACGGCATGGGCCTGGCTGTCGGCGATCCCGTCGACGGCCCTGATGGCGAAGTTGCCGACGATGGTGAGGAGAAGAGCTGATGGCCGACGAGCAGAGTGGCGAGACAAGGCCCAACGCCCGCAAGGTCCGTGAGGGCCTGGTGGTGTCGGATGCCATGGATGCAACGGTGGTTGTGGCCGTTGTCGACAGGGTGCGTCATCCCCGGTACGGCAAGACCGTGCAGCGGACCAAGAAGCTGTACGTCCACGATGACAAGAACGCCGCGAAGGTCGGGGACCGGGTCCGCGTCGTCGAGACACGTCCGCTGTCCAAGCTGAAGCGGTGGCGCCTCTCGGAAGTACTGGAGCGTGCCCGATGATCCAACAGGAATCCCGACTCCGGGTGGCCGACAACTCCGGCGCCAAGGAAGTTCTCTGCATCAAGGTGCTCGGAGGCTCGCGCCGCCGGTACGCATCGATCGGAGACATCTTCGTGGCCACGGTGAAGGACGCCATCCCCGGTGCAGCCGTCAAGAAGGGCGACGTGGTCAAGTGCGTCGTCGTCCGCACGAAGAAGGAAAAGCGCCGTCCCGATGGCAGCTACATCCGTTTCGACGAGAACGCAGCCGTCCTCATCAACGACCAACAGCAACCCCGCGGGACCCGTATCTTCGGACCTGTAGGCCGTGAGCTGCGCGACAAGCGCTTCATGCGGATCATCTCGCTGGCACCGGAGGTGTTGTAGATGCGAATCAAGAAGGGCGACAAGGTCCAGGTCCTGTCAGGTAAGGATCGAGGCAAGCAGGCCCATGTGGTCCGGGCCATTCCCGCCGAGGGAAGGGTCATCGTCGAAGGGGTGCACGTGGCCAAACGACACGCCAAGCCGACCCGCGCCACCATGCAGGGAGGTGTCATCGACAAGTTCATGCCGGTGTCGGTCTCCTCGGTGGCCATCGTCTGTGGCACCTGCGGGCCGACCCGCATCGGTATCCGCATCGACGAGCAGGGCCGCAAGCTGCGGGTCTGCCGTAAGTGTGGGGCGGATCTGTAATGGCTCCCTCCACCGTGTCCCGTCCCCGGCTCAAGGAACGCTACGACAACAAGGTCCGATCCGAGCTCAAAGAGACCCTGGGTCTCGACAACATCATGGAAGTGCCCCGCCTGAGCAAGATCGTCATCAACATGGGCGTCGGCCGGGCCACCCAGCAGAAGTCACTGATCGAAGGGGCAATGCGTGACCTGGAGATCATCGCCGGCCAGAAGCCGGTCGTGACCCGGGCAAAGAAGTCGATCGCCTCGTTCAAACTGCGTGAAGGGCAGGAGATCGGCACCAAGGTGACCCTGCGGGGTGACCGGGCATGGGAGTTCCTCGACCGGTTGTTGGCCATGGCCATCCCCCGGATCCGTGACTTCCGGGGACTGTCCCCCCG
>JADGOF010000302.1 GCA_017883105.1 Acidimicrobiales bacterium | reverse complement strand
CGGTGGAGGGGGCGTTCTCCTTCGTCCTGATGGATGCGGACCGGATCATCGGCGTCCGCGACCCCAACGGGTTCCGCCCTCTGTGCCTCGGCCGGCTCGAGGCCACCGAGGAGTACGAGACGGGCTGGGTACTGGCCTCGGAGTCCCCGGCCCTGGACGTGATCGGGGCCACCTTCATTCGCGAGCTCGAGCCCGGCGAGATGGTCATCATCGACGGCAAGGAGGTGCGCTCGGAACGACCGTTCCCGGACGAGCGCCTCGATCCGAGGCTGTGCATCTTCGAGTTCGTCTACTTCGCCCGACCCGACACCACCCTGTACGGCAACGAGGTCCACGGAGCGCGCCGTCGCATGGGCCAGCTGCTGGCCACCCAGGCATCGGTGGCGGCCGACCTGGTCATGGGCGTCCCCGACTCCGGCGTGCCGGCCGCCGAGGGCTACGCGGTGGCCTCAGGCATCCCCTACGGGCAGGGACTGGTGAAGAACCGTTACATCGGCCGCACGTTCATCGCCCCCACCCAGGCCGAGCGGGCCAACGGGGTGCGCCGCAAGCTCAACCCGCTGCGGGAGAACATCGCCGGAAAGCGCGTCATCGTGGTCGACGACTCGATCGTCCGGGGGACGACCACGCGGGCCATGGTCAAGATGCTGCGTGAGTCGGGGGCCATCGAGGTCCATCTACGCATCTCGTCCCCGCCGTTCAAGTGGCCCTGCTACTACGGCATCGACACCCCCGATCGGACCGAGCTGTTGGCCTCGATCAAGACCCTCGAGGAGATCGTCGAGTTTCTCAACGTCGACTCCCTCGAGTACCTCACCCTCGACCATCTGGTGCAGGCCATCGACGCCCCGGGGGCCGGATTCTGCGACGCCTGCCTGACCGGCTCCTACCCGGTGGCGGTTCCGGTGTCCGTCGAACTCGGAGCACGCCCCCTCAGCGGGGTGGCGGGCGGAGCCCGGGCGTGACGGAACCGGTTGCCCCACCGTCTCCACCGTCCGATTCCCCGTCCCCGAGCACCGTTGATACTCCGGCCACCTACGCCGCATCGGGCGTTGATATCGACGCCGGTGAGCGGGCCGTCGACCTGATCCGTCCTCTGGTGGCTTCCACCCTGCGGCCCGAGGTGCTGGGCGGACTGGGCGACTTCGGGGGTCTGTTCGCCGTTGACACCGACAGGTACCGCCATCCGGTGCTGGTGGCCTGCACCGACGGGGTGGGGACCAAAGCGGTGGTGGCCCAGTCCATCGGCCGCCTCGACACGGTCGGCGTCGACCTGGTGGCCATGTGCGTGGACGACATGGTCTGCCAGGGGGCCGAGCCCCTCTTCTTCCTCGACTACATCTCGACCGGTGCCGTCGACCCGTCCGAGATGGCCGAACTGGTTTCCGGAGTGGCCGAAGGGTGCCGGCAGGTCGGTGCCACCCTGTTGGGCGGCGAGATGGCCGAACACCCGGGGATCATGAAGCCGGGGGAGTTCGACCTGGTGGGTTTCGCCGTGGGCGTGGTCGAGCGGGAGGAGATCCTGGGGCCGACCCGGGTCCGTGCCGGGGACGTGCTTATCGGACTCCCCTCACCCGGCCTGCGGTCCAACGGCTACACCCTGGCCCGCCACGTCCTGCTGGATCGGGCCGGCCTCACTTTCGATGCCCCGGCGTGGCCGGGCGCGTCCACCACGGTGGCCGACGAACTGATCCGGCCCTCGGTCATCTACACCCCGGCGGTGCGGGCGGCCATCGCCGCCTCGGAGGTCCACGCCGTGGCCCACATCACCGGTGGAGGTCTCGAGGGCAACGTGCCGAGGGCCCTGCCCGATGGGGCCCGGGCGGTCGTCGACCGGGGGTCGTGGGACGTACCGGCCATCTTCTCGGAGATTCGTCGGCTGGGCCAGGTCACCGACGCCGAGATGGTGCGGGTCTTCAATCTGGGCCTGGGCATGGTCGTGATGGTCAGCCCGGACAGTGCCGACGATGCGCTCGCCGCCCTGGGGGGGGCCGGGCTCGTCCCGGTGGTGGTCGGCCTGATCGAAGCCGGTGAGCGGGGGGTGGCGTTGGTCGGAAAGGCGTTCTGGCCCGGCGATGCGAGCGAAGCGTCACCGCCGGAGTGAGCGACCCGCTCCCCCCCACCGAGTTCGGCGCGCTCCGGGCCCACCTGTTGGAGCACTCCGTCAAGCGTGGCGACTTCGTCCTCAAGTCGGGCCGCCGGAGCAGTTGGTTCATCGACTCGAAGCAGACCGTGTGCCGACCGGAGGCCATGCTGCTGGTGGCCAACGGGGTGCTGTCCGTGACACCCGACGAGGTCACCGCCATCGGCGGCCTGACCATGGGCGCCGACCCGGTGGCCTTCGTCACCGCCGGAGTCGCCGCCTGCCAGGGGCGCCTCCTCAAGGCGTTCAGTGTCCGCAAGGAGGCCAAGGACCACGGCGGAGGTGGCCGCATCGCCGGTGCGCTCGACCCCGGTGACCGGGTGGTGGTGACCGAGGACACGGTGACCCGGGGGACCTCCCTCCTCGAGGCCGCCCATGCGGTGATCGATGCCGGGGCCGTCCCCATCCTGTTGGTGGCCGTCGTCGACCGTGGCGGAATGGTGGGGGAGATGGCCGCCGACGAGGGCATTCCCTTTCGAGCCCTGCTTACCGCCCCGGACCTGGGGTTCGAGTACGAGGGCGCCTGACCGCAGTAGCCGGGTGCCTGCGGTCAGGCCACGACCGCCCGGCTACGTGGCGTCGGCCTTGGCGTCGGGCTCGAAGGCCTTCTCGTCGGCCTTGAGCTCCTTGGCCTGGATCTTCTCGGCCCGCTTCATGACCGCTTCGATCTTGGACTCCATGTCGGCGATGGCCACCACCAGGCCGGCCTGGCCGTCGTCGAGTGCCTCGCCCAGCTCCTTGAGGTCGCTGCGGCTCATGCCGGCTGCCGCGTGACCGGCAACCGCTCCGAGGAGCGCCCCTCCGCCTCCGATAGCCAGCAGCAGTCCGCCGCCGATGGCCGCGGCGGGGAAGAGGGCGATGACCAGGCCGGTGGCCAGACCCACGCCACCGCCCAGCACGCCACCCACCCGGGTCGGGGTCTCGTGCTTCTTGACGATCTTTACCTTGTCGTCCGCCTTGCGCTCGATGACGGCCGCGTCGTAGGCGTCGATCAGGCCGAGCGCGGTGTGGAGGGCGTGGACGGCGTCGTAGTCGGCCAACTCATCAGAGAGGTCTGCGTACACCCCGGAGTAGGCGATGAACGTATCGACGGGCATGGGGCGATCCTCCTGGTCGGGGTGGCCGATGAGGCCGGTGGCGGTTGCCCAACTGAGCGTGCCGCGTGGTCGGAGAGCCGTGCCGTCCCTGTCAGGGAGGCGCACCACTCACCCGGGCGATCCGGGTGGGCGGCGGCCAGACGCCGCGTGGCCGGCCGACTCGGATCCGACGTCACCGGGATGGGACGGCATCCGGTTGCTCGGGACCAGCGGCGCCATCGGCGCCATCGGCCAGCACCAGATAGATGCGGCGCCTGGTGTCGGTGAGGATGGAACCGACCGCCTTGATCTGTTGTTCGGAACCGGCCCGACCCACTTGGGAGATGGCTGCTCCGACCTCCATCATGAGGCCACGGAGGTCGACCAGCGAGCGGTCGGCGCTGCGGGCGGCGTCCTCCCAGGGGGCGGGACCGTCGCCGGCCGCCTCGGCCTCGATGCGGCCTTCGGCGGTGAGGCTGAACACCCGCTTGCCCTCGGCCTTATCGGCGGTGACCAGTCCCTGGTCCTCGAGGGCCTGGAGCGTCGGGTAGACCGAGCCGGGGCTAGGTCGCCAGACCCCACCGCTGCGCTCGGTGAGCTCGGTGATGATCTGGTAGCCGTGCATCGGCTCCTCGGCGAGCAGCGCGATGATCGCCGCCCGCACG
>JADGOF010000301.1 GCA_017883105.1 Acidimicrobiales bacterium | reverse complement strand
GAGGGATCGGCCAGGTTTGCCGAGTTCGGGCCGTTCCTGACCGGCATGGTGGCTCCGGTGGAGACCGTTCTGGCCCGGATCTCCCCCGATGAGTAGGGCGCACCGGCTCCCGTGGACGGGACCGCGATGAGCACGGCCCGGATCGGCGCGACCGGCGGCGGCGACCTCGAGTCCTTGCGGTGCGAACTGAAGCACACCGGGCCGCTGGTGGTCGCCTTCAGCGGTGGGGCAGATTCGGCCTTTCTGGCCCGGGTGGCCACCGACACCCTGGGAGCGGACCAGGTGCTGTGCGTCACCGCCGTCTCACCATCCCTGGCCCCTGAGGAGCTGGCCGACTGCCGGTCCCTGGCCGCGGAGTGGAGGCTGCGCTTTGCCGAGGTGGAGACCGGCGAACTGGCCGACCCGGCGTACTCGACCAATGACGGCACCCGCTGCTACCACTGCAAGGCGTCGCTGTTGGAGGCCCTCGCGCCACTGGCCGAACGGGAGCAGGACGGATCGGGCGCCACCGTGGCCCTCGGCGTGAATCTCGACGACCTGGGCGACCATCGTCCGGGTCAGCATGCCGCGGCCGAGCGGGGAGCCGTCTTCCCCCTGGTCAGCGCCGGGTTCACCAAGGCCCATGTCAGGAATTGGTCGAAGGAACTGGGACTGCGCACCTGGGACAAGCCGGCGGCTGCCTGTCTGGCCTCACGAGTCCCCTACGGCATACCGGTCACCCTGGGCACGCTCCGGTCGGTGGCCGACGCCGAATCGGGCCTGCGGGCACTCGGGTTCCGCCAACTCCGGGTGCGCCACTATGGAGACACCGCCCGCATCGAGGTTCCGGCGGAGGACCTGGCCCTGGTGGTGGCCCGAAGGGACGAGGTCAGCGCCGCGGTGCACGAGGCCGGCTACCGGTACGTGACCCTCGACCTCGACGGATTCCGATCGGGGAACCTCAACGACGCCTTGCTGTCGGCATCGGGGGTCGGGCAGTGATCGCCGTGCGGGTCAAGCTGACCTTCCCCGAGGAGTTGGTACGGGAGCCGATCATCGCCCGCATGGTCAAAGAGCTCGACATCGTCCCCAATATCCGCCGCGCCGACGTCGGGGAGCACAACGGCTGGATCATCTGCGAGCTCGACGGCGACGCAGCCACGGTCGACCGGGCCGTCGAGTGGCTCCGGGCCGAAGGCGTCCAGGTGGATCTGCTGGGAGACGTGGTCGAGAGCTGACCGTGGGTACCGGTCTCCGGGTCCCACCTGTCTGCTCGATGGTGGCCACCCGCACGCCCTGAGCCGCTGGTCGTCCGGCCGGATGGCTCCTGTGAGCCCGGACCTTCAGGAGCCCGGCGGGTCCTCGGTGGTCCTGATGGTCCAGCCGGCACCGGACACCTTGCGCGGCTCGTAGAAGACACATCCGTCCGGGCAGGCGAACGGGAGTTGCTCATTGGCACCCATGCGACATCGCTCGAGCTTCTCCTCGCGTGCGGTGGTCTGCATGACATAGTGACGACAATCCTCGAGAACGGCCACGCTCCATTGTGCCCGAACTCGGCGGCTCCGCGTCGGCGGTGCGGTAGCGTCGCGTAGGTGGACCCCGTTCCCTCCACCAAACAACTCCTCCGCTGGAGCGAGGCCTTGGCCGGTATCGCCCGCACCGGACTCGGCTTTACCGAGTCCCTCTACGAGCAGGAGCGATTCGAAGAGATCCTCCATGTCGCCGCGGACATACGGGTGGCGGCAGATGAAGGACCGATCGGTGTCGAAGATGCGGAGGGGCTCATCGAAGAGTGGCTCTCCACGGTCGGGAAGGGAATCCCGGGTTACGTGACGCCCAAGGTGGCGGTGGGCGCCGCCGTCGGCAACGAGAACGGGGAGATCCTGCTGGTGAAGCGGGCCGACTCCGGGGTCTGGCTCTATCCCACCGGGTGGGCTGATGTGGGGTACTCGGCCGCCGAGGTTGTGGTCAAAGAGGTCAAGGAGGAAACCGGCATCGATGTCGAGGTGGTCCGCCTCATCGCCGTGCTGGACGGCCTCCGGGTGGGCATCAGCCGGATTCCTCTCTACTCACTCGTGTTCCAGTGCCGGGCGCTCGGCGGTGAGCTGCGCGCCCATCCGCTCGAATGCGCCGATGTCGGCTGGTTCCCCCTCGACAAGCTTCCCTTCCCCTTGGCCGGGGCGGAACGGTGGGGTGAGCACGTGTTCTCCGCCTTGAGGGGGGATCCGATCGAAGTGCTGTATGACTCGGTGCGTTCGCCCATCTGGCGCGGCGACCACAACAAGTCCTGACGGTTCGAACGCCGTCCCTTCTGCTCCGGGGACGTGGCCACCCCGCCAGGGTCCACTGCCCGGCCCTGTGACCCACAGTGGGAGCGACCCCGATCCTGACGGTGGTGCTGGCTACACTCGCCCCCTGTGAACCCTGAGACTGCTCGCCCCGCTCCTCTCCCCGACGGCCCGAAGGGCGGGGTGACCTCCTCGGGCGTCACGGTGAGTGAGGCCACCGAGGTCAGCGACGAACTGGTCGAGGCGTTCTCCCGGCTGATCCCCCAGCTCTCCTCGTCCTCTCCGCCGCCTCACCGCGCCGACCTGTCCGAGATGGTCTCTTCGCCGGCATCCGTGCTGTTGGTGGCCCGCAACACCCGGGGCACCATCGTCGGATCACTGACCCTGGCCCTCTTTCGGGTACCGACCGGGCTGCGGGCCTGGATCGAAGACGTGGTGGTCGACGAGTCAGCCCGCGGCGCCGGCGCCGGCGAGGCCCTGGTCATGGCCGCCGTCCACCGGGCCGACCGCGAGGGAGCCAGATCCGTCGATCTCACCTCCCGACCCAGCCGAAAGGCGGCCAACCGCCTCTACCAGCGTCTGGGCTTCGAAGCACGATCGACCAACGTGTACCGCTGGAACGCTCCGGTCGGAAGGGACGGCTCTGCGTAGCGGTGGGCACCGTCGACCACTGGCTGCACGACCGTCCTCCCACAGCCATCACGGCGGACGCATGGTCGTTGGACCGCTCCCACCCGAACGACCTCGGCCAACAGGTGGATGCCGTCAACGAGAGCCTCGAACAACTGAGGCCTTGGATGCCCTGGGCCCAGGTCCCAGCCGATGTTGCCTCCATCGGTGCGTTCCTCCGACAGGCCGACGTGTCATGGGAAGAAGGACGCGAATTCCAGTTTGCCGTGCACGCGGACAGCCGCGGCGCCGACGAAGGCGGCGCCGAACTTGTCAGGCCCATCATCGGCTACTGCGGACTCCATGATCGCCTGGGCGCCGGCGCTCTGGAGATCGGCTACTGGGTGCGCTCTTCCCACACCGGGCGCGGCGTGGCCACTGCGGCGGCGGCGGCATTGATCCGTGCCGCGCTGGCCGTCGACGGAGTCGAGCGGGTGGAGATCCACTGCGACGCGGCCAACACCAAGAGCAGCGCCATCCCCCCGAAGCTCGGCTACCGACTCGATCGGATCGACCGCCGGCCCCCGGAGGCCCCCGGTGAGACCGATCAGCACATGGTCTGGGTGTTCCCGTCCTGAGGCCGGACGGTCGGTGGCTGCCGGTTCAGGCGCCGGTGAAATGCGGGTTGTAGATGAGGCCGAGAAGAGCCCCCTGGGGCGTTCTCACCAGGGCCGTGATGATGCCGTCGCTCACCTCGACGGCCGGGGTGTGCTCGGTGGCCCCTGCGGCAATGGCCCGGCTTACGGCAGTGGCGACATCGTCCACACCCCAGTACGTCATCGCGCCGTCGACCGGATCGCCATCCGGGAGGAGCCCGAGCTCATAGCCGCCCACCTCGAACCCTACGTAGTGCCGTGACCGGCAACGTTGCTGGGGCGCGTCCACCAGTTCGGACCTGAGGTCGCGCAACATAGGGCATGGCCGAACGCGTGCGTGTCCGAGAGAT
>JADGOF010000300.1 GCA_017883105.1 Acidimicrobiales bacterium | reverse complement strand
GACTTTTCGGGCGACATCTTGCCGAGGTCGGCGTTCACCTGGGCCGAGGCTTCCTTCAGGATGCCGATGGCGCGGATGAGCGGCTTGGGCATCCGGTCGTCGCCGATCGGGAAGTGATGCAGGGATCGGGCCGTCTGGGCGCCCCAGTAGCGGTCACCGGGCACCTCGATCGCACCCATGCTGTCGGTTTCCATGCGGACGTCGTTGGTCATGGTCGGTTCCTTTCGTGGGCACCCTCACGGGCGTCGGTAGAGATCGTGCGACAGAGGGTCAGACGCCGACCTGTCGGCAGCCCGGGCACAGTCCGACCAGGTCGAACTGGTGTCCGGTCACCTGATACCCCTGCTCCTCGGCCACCGCTCGGGCTGCTTCGGCCATGGCCCGTTCGAGACGGGGCGATGGGGTTACGTCCTCGACCTTGCCACAGCTCCCACAAGCCAGATGGTGGTGGTGTCCGGCAAGTTCCTCGGCCAGCTCGAAGCGGCCGTGATCGTCGACGCCGGTGACCCGGCGGACCACCCCGGCATCGATCAGTGCGGTGACGTTCCGATAGGCACTGCTCTGGGGCAACTCCGTGTTGTGGGCCAGGATCTCCGGGATGGAGAGAGGACGACCCGCACCTGCCAGTGTGGCCACCAGTGCCTGACGCATGGGCGTGTACCGCTGTTCGAGCCCGGCCAGGCGTAGGGCAACCTGCTCGTGGACGGACGTTGCTGCGCTCACACCCGAAACATTACGGCCTCCGGCCTCCATTCCCGAACGCAGGGCATCCCCGCCTTCAGGTCGCACCGAGGCCCCCCGTCCGGGACGCATCGGTCGGCCCGGACGGCCGGGTCGGCTTGGACGATCGGGTCGGCTTGGACGATCGGGTCATTGGTGCCGGTCGGCGCTGCATCCTCCACTGCCAGCACCGGGTGACCAGGACTGCCACCAGGTAGACGCCGGTGGCCACGGCCAGAATGCCGAAACTGGGCGGAATGGTCGGGGCCAGGTAGGCCAGGGTCAACCCGGCCCACATGGAGACCACGGCGATCCCTGCTGACAGCCAGAGAGCCACAAAGGGTCGGGCCGTCAACAGTTGGCTGGCCCCGGCAGGGGCAGCCAGGAGGCCGAGCAGCAACAGTGCGCCGACCGCCTGGGTGGCCACGCCGGCGGTGATCCCCAACAACACGAAGAACGCGTAGCCGAGGGTCCGCACCGGCACTCCCCGGGCACCGGCGACGGCCTGGTCCAGGCTGGCGAACAACAGGGGCCGGCCGATGACGATGAATGCCCCAGTCACACACAAGGCCACCACGGCATCGGTGAGGGCCTGCCCCGGAGACAGCCCGAGAATGGTGCCGAACAGCACGTTGACCCCGGCGTTCCCCCCTGCTCCCCCGCTGCCACTGCGGGCCGTGGTGAAGATCGAGAGGAACAGCGCTCCGAGACCGAGGATCCAGGCGAAGACCGTTCCGATCACGGTGTCGTCGGCATTCGCCCTGCTCCCCAACGCGGCCATCAAGAGGGCGAAGACGATGCATGCGCCGTACAACCCGACCCGCAGATCGATTCCGAAGGCCAGGGCGGCCAATGCCCCGGTGAAGGCCACGTGGGAAAGGGCGTCGCCGGTGAATACCTGGCCTCGGAGCACCACCACGTAGCCGACCAGCCCGGCGGCCAGGGCGATGCAGGAACCGGCCACGAACGCGGACCGGAGGAACGGGTGGTCCACCATGTGGGCGAAACCCACAAAGGGATTGAGGCTGCCCATCAGAGGTCCGGTGAGGGCACCCACGAGAGGGTTGGCCAGGGCGCCGTAGGTGATCATCGGGCACTGACCGTCACATGATGTGGCAGGGGAGCATCGCCCGACAGTCGAGCATGGAACCGGTTGACCGCCAACCGACCCGTCGCCGCCACCACATACATGGCGAATCCGAACGTCGACACGTAGAAGCCAACCGGGTACACCGAGAAGTAGGCCACCCCCAGCGAGAGCCACGTGATGACCAGGGCCAGGATGACGGTGATGATGAGGCTCATCGCGGGCCGGGCGGTGATCTGCTGTGCAGCCGCCGCCGGCATCACCAGAAGGGAGAACACCAACAAGGCCCCGGTGATCTGGCTGACCTCGGCCGCTGCGCATCCCAACAGGATCAGGAAGATGACGGACAATGCCCGCACCGGAACCCGTCGTGCCGCGGCCACGTCGGCGTCCACGGTGGCGAAGAACAGCGGCCGGGCCAGGACCCCCAGCACTGCGAGCACCCCGACCGCCACGAGGCCGAGGGTGAGCACCTGGCCGTTCGAGATCCCGAGGAACGTGCCGAACAGCAGCCCGGTCAGGCTGTAGAGGAACCCCCCGTACAGACTCACGAAGAGCGCTCCACATGCAAGGGCGAAGGCCTGGACGGTGCCGATGACTGCCGACTCTTGACTGTGGGCCCGGCCCGACGAGGACCGGGGCACCATGGCGATGACTAGGGCAGCGACGATACTGGCGCCGAAGTAGCCGGCAGTGGCACTGACCCCCAGCCAGATGGCGGCGGCGGCGCCCGGAAAGGACACCACCGCCAACGTATGGCCGGCGAAACTCTGACGACGGAGCACCATGAACCAACCGACGGCGCCGGCAAGGACCGCCACGATGCTTCCGGCCCGGAAGGCGTTGACCATGAAGTGCAGGCTGAACATCTGGTGCACGTCATCACCCAGGTTCCACACGAATCCGTCCGTCGCCATCGTCATGCCCGGCCTCCCCGGGTTCCGGTTGCGCGGCCGTGCCCGTTTCCGAATGCGCCATCGTGCCGGATCACGTCCAAAGCCCTCTCCATCAGTGCGGGTGGCCGGTGTGGCGGTCGACGTGATGTGACGGGGCCTCGGGTTGACCGACCACGACCAGGCGTCCGTCAGACGTTCGGAGCACCTCGATCGGCGTCGCATACAGTTCACTCAAGGTCTCCGAGGTGATGACCTGATCTGGCAGACCGCTCACCGCTCCGCCCTGGGCCATATAGACGACGCCATCTAGGTAGGAGACGATGGGATTCACGTCGTGGGCCACGATGAGAACTGTGATCCCGTGCTCCTTGCTGATCTCGGAGATCAACCCGGCAACCGACGCCTGATTGGGGAGATCCAGGCTGTCGAGGGGCTCGTCGAGCAGCAGGAGCCGGGGGTGACGGACCAACGCCTGAGCGATCAGCAGGCGCTGTTGTTCTCCACCGGACACCTCGCCGATCGGCCGATGCGCAAACGAACCGGCTCCGACGAGGTCGATCACCTCGTCGACCCGCTGCCGCTGGACACGACGGCTGGCGAAGAAGGAGGAACCTCCAGGAATCGGCAGGCCCCACCGGTCGCCGTCGCTTCCCAGCCGAACAACGTCGATCCCCCGCACCCGCATGCTCGGGTCGAAGTTCCGTCGTTGGGGCAGATACCCGATGTCTCTGCCGGCATCGCCGGGAGGTCGCCCGAGCACGACCACTCGGCCTTTGGCAACCGGAAGTATGCCAAGCACCACTTTGATAAGCGTCGACTTCCCCACGCCGTTGGGTCCCAGAACGGCCACGAACTGCCCGTGGTCGACCTTGAGGTTCACACCCGACCAGATGGTCCGGCCACCCAGTCGGACTGCCGCCTCGTCAAAGCGGACCGCCAGGCCCACATCCGAATTCGGATCCGTCTCAGGCACCGGACCTCGAGAGTGCCGCCTCGATGCCGAGGAGTTGTCTCGTCTGCCACTGCTGATACGAGACGTTGGCCGGCTGGAGCGTCTCGGTGATGGAGGCGACTGGGACGTGCTCGGCCTTGGCTTCGGTGAGTTGCGTCTGGACATCGGGGGTGACGTTCTGGCTGTTGTAGACGTAGATCTTGATCAGATGGTTCTTGATCTGTTTGTCGATGGTCTCCTTGTCCGCAGCCGA
>JADGOF010000299.1 GCA_017883105.1 Acidimicrobiales bacterium | reverse complement strand
GCAGACCGAGCGTGCCGGCGCCTTCAACACCCAGTTGGATGCCCGGCGGCTGCGGCTCTTCGACTTGGAGGTCTTCTTCTTCGGGACGGCCATAGGAGTCGCATCCTAGGCGAAGATGCCGGCCTAGGGATCACGTAGGGCGTCGAGCGCCGACCAACGGGGATCCCCGGCCGGGGTACAGGCACACTCGGTCACGTTCCAGTTGGTCCCGCACTGAGGGCAGAGCCCCCGACAGCCCTCGGCACACAGTGGGGCCAGCGGCAGCCCGAGCAGGACGGCATCCCGGGCCAGCGGTTCGAGGTCCAGCTCATCACCCTCGAAGAGGTAGGCGTCCTCGTCCACATCGGATCCACCGGCCGGGGCGAAGCGTTCACGGACGGCGGCGGCCACCACTCCGGCCACCGGCCCCCCACAGCGCCTGCACTCGCCCCGCCAGGGTGCCCGCACGGTGCCGGTGATCATGATGCCGCCGGGGTAGGAAGCCAGTTCGAGCTCGGCATCGACCACGGACGCCTCCGGCACGACCACGCCGACCGCAGCCAGACCTCCTATCACCCCCTGGCGCGCCTCGTGCCGGATGGAACCGGCCACCTTGCGCAAGGAAGCCACCTGCACGGTGAACGGGCGCCGCTCGCGCCGGGTCGGATCGGACCGGGAATCGGGCACTGTTCCGGTGTCGGCGACCCCTTCCCTCGACTCAGCGTCGGGCTTCAACGGTTCGCCCCTTCAGCCGAGATCCTGGTCGAAGAAGCCCTCGGGTTCATCCGTGCCCGTCGCACCGAAACCAGGCGCAGCGCTTGACGCCAGCGAGGTATCCCCCTGGTCGCCGATCTCCACCTTCGGCAACGGGGTCACCTGCAACTTCTCCCGACCTGCCTGCACCGTCTTCATCGTCCGGTCGAGCACGATCTCGAAGCTGGCCAGCTTCTGGTCGGCATAGTCCTCGGCCTCGTGACGCAGCCGACGGGCCTCTTCGTTGGCATCATCGAGGATGCGCTGGGCCACATGGTTGGCCTGACGCACGATCTCCGTGCGCTGCACCATCCGTTCGGCCTGTACCCGAACCTCCTCCAACAGGGCATCCGCTTCCCGCGACTTCTCGGCCAGGAACTCGTCCCGTTCCTTCAGGAGCCAACGCGCCTGGCGGAGCTCGTCGGGCATGCAGTCGAGCGCGTCCTGCAGCAACTCGGCCAGCTCCTCGCGGGAGACCAGCACCGACGCCGACAGGGGCATCGCCTTGGCCGTCTGCACCAGATCGAGGGCGCTGCGGATCAGTGCCTCGGCGTCCTGCTGCTCGCCGGCCGCCCGCTGTTGGTCGAGGTCATCGAAGACATCACTCATCGGCGAACTTCTCCTGCAGCCGAAGAGCCACCACTTTGGGGACGAAGGAAGTCACGTCGCCACCAAAACGTGCGACCTCACGCAGCAGCCGCGAGGCGATGAACGAATGGGCGGAGCTGGTGGGGATGAACAGGGTCTCCACTCCGGAAAGCTGCTTGTTCATCTGGGCCATCTGCAGCTCGTTCTCGAAGTCGGACACGGCTCGCAGGCCCTTGACGATGGCGCTCGCCCCCACGTCTTCGGCCACGTTAACCACCAGGGTGGCCACCGAGACGATGCGCACGTTGACCAGGTGGGCCAGGGACTCTTCGAGCATCTCCTGACGTTCGTCGAGCTCGAACAACGCCTCGTTCTTCTGTGGGTTGCGCAGCGTAGCCACGACTACTTCGTCGAACAGCCGGGCGGCACGCTCGATCACCTCGAGATGTCCGTTGTGCACCGGGTCGAAGGACCCAGGGATGAGCGCAATCCTCACGAGACACCTTTCTGAGTGACCCGTTCCGGACGGGCGACCGTCACGATCGTACCCCCATACCGCTTGGATTTGATCACTCCCCATCCTTTCGGCACTTCGATTTCCGCTCCCGATTCGAGGACGGCCAGATCGGTCGGCAACTGCGCCACCAGCGTGTCCCAGTCCTGATAGCCGTAGGGGGGATCGCACAGGACCAGGTCAAACCGCGAGGCGGTGGACGTCACCCACGAGTCGACATCGGCGCGGACCACCGTGGCATCCCCGGTTCGATCGGCATCGTCGAGACCCACTGCCGCCAGGTTGTGGCGGACCGCGTCCACCGCCACCGGGTCTCGATCGACGAAGGTGACCGAGGCCGCACCCCGGGAGAGGGCTTCGATGCCCATGGCCCCCGAGCCGGCGAACAGGTCGGCGACCAGCAGCCCGTCGACTCCTCCGAGGCTGAAGAGGATGTCGAATACCGCCTCCCGCACCCGATCGGTGGTCGGGCGCACGCTCGGGGATGCCGGCGCGGTCAGACGTCGGCCACGGAACTCTCCTCCGATCACGCGCACCCGGCCAGCCTACCGGTGGGCACCCGTTCCTCCTGATCAGGGAGTACCTCTTCCGCATCGGTCCCCGCTCTCAGCTCTTGAACAGGAACTCCGCCTCGTCGTCGTCGATGAAGATCCGCAATTCGTCCACAAGCACTCGGTGGCCGGCGAGGGTCGGGTCCTCAGTGACCAGGTCGACGGCCAGGGCACGGGCGTCCTCCACCAAGTCCCGGTCGGACAGCAGCTTGGCCAACTTGAGGTCGCTGCGCCCCTTCTGCCGGGCGCCCAGGATGGTGCCCTCGCCACGCAGCTCAAGGTCCACGTCGGCCAGTTCGAACCCGTCACCGGTTCGCTCCATAGCGGACAACCGGGTGGCCGCCTCCGGTGTGTCGTTCTCCGACAGCAGGTAGCACCAGGACGGCTCGCCCCCCCGGCCTACCCGTCCCCGTAGCTGGTGGAGCTGGGCGATCCCGAACCGGTCGGCGTCCTCAATGACCATGACCGAGGCCTCGGGAACATCGACGCCTACCTCGATGACCGTCGTCGCCACCAGCACGTCGATCTCGCCGAGGCGGAAGGCGACCATCGCCTGCTCCTTCTCGGCCGGTCGCATCTGGCCGTGCAGGAGCCCGACCCGCAGACCGGCGAGCTCCTCGGCGACCAACCGTTCGGCTTCGGCGATCACCGACGTGGCCTGCACCCGATCCGAGCCCTCAATCAGCGGGCAGACCACGAAGGCCCGATGCCCCGATGCCACCTCGTCTCGAACCCGTGTCCACGCCTCCTCCGCTTCGAGCGGGCTGCGGAGCCAGGCGGTGCTGACAGGCTGACGGCCGGGAGGCATCTCATCGATGACGGTCATGTCGAGGTCGCCGAAGACCACCATGGCCGCAGTGCGCGGAATGGGGGTGGCCGTCATGACCAACAGGTCGGGGTCGCGACCGGTGCCGTCCGCTCCCCGTCCCTTGTCCCGGAGGGCGGCCCGTTGCTCGACGCCGAACCGGTGCTGTTCGTCAATGACCACTACACCGAGCGAGGAGAAGGCGACCTTGTCGGTGAGCAGAGCGTGGGTGCCGATCAGGAGGTCGACGGTCCCGTCGGCCAACCCCTCGTGGATCGAGGTCCGTTCGCCCGCCGGGGTCTTGTTGGTGAGAAGAGCCACCCGCAACGGACGTCGACCCTCCAAGGTCCGGGTGTCGGCGACGGACAAGCCATCGAGGAGCCTCCGCACTTCCGTGGCGTGCTGTTCGGCCAGCACTTCGGTCGGGGCCATCAGCGCGCCCTGATGTCCTCCTTCGACCGCGACGAGCATGGAGGCCACCGCCACCACCGTCTTGCCGGAACCCACGTCACCCTGCAGCAACCGGTGCATGGGCAGCGGTCCGGCAAGATCGCCGACAATGGCCGCCACCGCAGCGGCCTGCCCACCGGTGAGGGGGAAGGGCAGGCGATCGACGAACCGGTCCGTCAGGGTGGGATCGCCGTCCGGCCGCGCCACCACGTGGCGGATCCCCCGGGCGTCCTCCTGCAGCCGGTGCTGGCGGAGCACCAGGGCCAACTGCAGACGGAACAGTTCGT
>JADGOF010000298.1 GCA_017883105.1 Acidimicrobiales bacterium | reverse complement strand
CCAGCGGGCTGTGGCGCAGCTTGGTAGCGCACTTGACTGGGGGTCAAGGGGTCGCAGGTTCAAATCCTGTCAGCCCGACCGTTGTTTGGCCTTGTCAGAAGCACATTGAGGCTTTCCAAGGGCCTCGCGTGGAACATACGTGGAACAAGGAATGAATCTGACCCTTCTCCGCGTGCGCATCGGGCAGCCTCTTGTGGCCCTGGAATTTCGTTATACGATTGCCTCGTGGTGAGCGAAGAGCAGATCCAGAAGTGGGCCGATGAGGCCGAGGCCGGCTATGACGTGGCCGAGCTGAAACGCCGTGGCCGCGGTCGTCCCGGACGCGGTGCTGAGCCGATGCAGGTCGTTGCCGTGCGGCTCACTGCCGAGGAACTCGAAGCTCTCGATGCAGCAGCGGAGCGCTACGCGCTGACCCGGTCGGAGGCGATCCGGGCCGCGCTGGCTCACTACGCGGCGTGAAGGTCCATCCCAGCGCCCTGAAGCACGGCGTTGCGGCGGAGGATGCAATTCAGGCCGCCGAGTGGCCGCTGTGGATCGAGCCGCTGGATAGCGACGACCCGCCTGAGCGTGAACTGCGGCTCGGATTCGACTCGAAGGCTCGGCTGCTGGAGATCGTGGTGCTGGTCTCCGAGAGCGGCGATGAGCTGGTCATCCACGCCATGCCTGCGCGCAAGCAGTACTGGGAGATGCTTCCGAAGGGTTCGCGAACGAATGCGCTCGGACAACAGGGCTGTCGAGGCACTGCCGACGACGAGGCCATCGGGGGCTATCCACGTGCGGCATTCAAGGCTAAAGAGAAGCCCAAATGATCAACCCAGAACCGACCAACACCAGCATCGGGCCAGCCGCCGAGGCGAGTGCACGTTGTTTGGCCTTGCGTTCCTGCGCATCGAAGTCCGTGAAGGCGTCTCCGCCGTCGATCACGACGGTGGTGTGCCGCCAGCGGTCCAAGGCATCCACCAGAACAAGGAGTGCGCCGACCCCGCTCAGAACTGCTCCCCACATCGCCATGGCGCGAGTCTATGGGAGGCCCGAGGTCGGCCACTGGAACTGGGGACTCAGCAGAAGCGGCACTATCCCGGTGTTCGGACGAGAGTGCCTGAGGTCTTGCGGGGCGGCGTCGGCACGGTGCTCACGACCTGACGGCACAGATCTTGGGTCACGTAGTTGTCAGTGGTGGCCGCAATGATTCTGGACATGATCAACCTGCTCCAGACTCACGCCTCCGATCGAGAGGCGGACCGTCTGGCCCGCCGATGGCTGGAGAATCTCGACTGTAGGGCCGCAGTCGGAAAGCGCCATCACATCGTTCCTAGGTTCCTGCTGGCTCGCTTCGCGTCGCAACAAGAGCAGCTCCGCGTTCGTGACCGGTCGACCGGCGCGACATCCCTCCGCGCCATTGGCGACCTGGCCGTTCGTGACTTCCACACCGTGGTGACCGACAGCCATGGTCTCGACTCAAGCCTGGAGTCGCTCTTGGGCACCGTCGAGGGGGGAGCGGCGGAGATTCTCAGGGGGGTCGACGCCACGCTCTCGGGCATCGTTCGATAGGCGCTGTCTCAGGGCGGTGTGGCTGGCGGGGGCAGCGAGCTCTGGAAGTACTCGGGCCAGCGTGGGGGACTTGACCAGATCGGAGGCCGGGATCAGTCCGTGAGTGACCGCATCGTGGGCGAGTGCACGGAGCTGGCTCTGTTCCCAACGGCCGGACTCCGCAAGGTCCTCGAGGGTGCGACGGGGTGTGGTGACGGGCAGCCCGTCGACCCAGTCGTACTCACGGTCGGTGACGTGGCGACGGTGGATCGTCACCCATTGCTGTCGGGACTGGAGACGCCGAGCGGACGTCAGGTGGACTCCTCCCGGCGGCAGGTCGCCCATGCCGTGGATGAGCGCCGCACTCTCGTCGGACACGATCACGGGTTCGGGGTCGTCGCGGCGCTCGCCGGCGGTCCGGGCAGGGTCGGTAGCCAGCCACTCAGCTCTGATGTCCTCGAACGGGCTGGAGGGAACACCGGGCATCATGTGCACGCCATGGCGCAGTCGGCGCGCCAGTTCCCGGCGGACAAGCCGGGCAACATCGGTCCGTGGCACGCCACGAGCTTCAGCCTGGGCGGTGGTGAACATGCCCCACTGGCGCTCGGCGAGCGAGGCCACCGCCTCCAGGGCATCTGGCTGATCCATACTGCAAATGTTACACCTCAGCGAACTATTGAAGTATGCCAACGCCAGCACCAGAGCCGACATCGGTCCTCTGGCCGAGCCTAGGAATGGTGGGGAAGAGGCTGTCGAGAGTCGGCGTTCATCGAGGCTCTCTCTTGCAACTGCTACGCCAGGGGTAAACACATGAAGCATTGTCCTCAACCTGGCGTGGGTCGAGTAGGATGGAGTCCTACTCGAGGAGATGGGTCTATGCGTACAACGAGGCAGATGAGCGTGACCTTGCCGCTGGAGATGGCCGACATGGTGCGGGCGCGAGTGGAGTCTGGCGACTACGCGTCTGAGAGCGAGGTCATCCGCGAAGGCCTTCGGTCCCTCGCCGCACGCGAGCGAGCGGTCGAGTCTTGGCTCCGCGACCAGGTAGTGCCTGCCTACGATCGGCTCGCTGCCGATCCTTCCACGTCGATGTCGGCAGACCAGATCCGTGCACACGCGACTCAGCCCTCCGATCGGTGACCTTCGCCGTACGCTTCGCCCCCGAGGCGGCAGATCAGCTCCAGTCTCTCTACCGCTACGTCGCAGAGGCGTCCTCGCCTCAGGTCGCAGCTGACTACGTGGAGGCGATCGTGGCCCACTGCGAAGGGCTCGCGGTCTTTCCTCATCGAGGAACAATGCGGGAGGACCTGCGGCCCGGCTTGCGCACGACTGTCTACAAGAAGCGCGTGGTGATCGCCATCGTTGTGGACGACGTAGCCCAGCGGGTCGATGTCTTGGGAATCTTCGCCGGTGGTCAGGACTACGAGGCGGTCCTCAGCGACTGAGCCGGCCCCTCCCAACGGCGAGTTACGGGTAGCCCAGGCCGCGGGCGTCCGACGTGTTGGGAGGCACTGACCTCCGACTCTCGGCGCCGGTGCTCTGGCGCTGGGTCAGTCGGGTGGACGAGCTCGCCAATCACTGGGCCGTGTAGAGGATTCACTACACTCGGCGAGGAACGGTACCAGGACGAGGAGCGGTGATGGTGACGACAAAGTGGAAGGACGTCCGTCCCGAACTCGTTGAAGGGCTCGGTGGGGAGGCGGTCGTGGCTGAGGCCCATCTGCGGAACCAGACCTACATCGACGCCGAGCGGCTCGCGGAGCGTCGTACGACTCTGGGGTTGACTCAGGCCGAGGTGGCCGACCGGATGGGGATCACCAAGAGCCGCGTGTCGCAGATCGAGCGCGGCGAAGTCTCGACGGTGGATGTCATCGCTCGCTATGTGCAGGCGATCGGTGGGCAGCTTCAGATCTCAGCGGTGTTCGGCAACGACCTGCTCATCCTCCAAAGCGCTGGCACGAGTGGAGGCCGCCTCGATCTTCTGGATGAGATCCGTCCCGGCGTGCCGCTGGGCGGCGATCAGCACCTACCGGCAGAGCTGGCGGCTGTGACCACGTAACGGGCCGACGCGAAGCGCCCACCGGGCGGCTGCTGGATCTTCTTCCGGCTGTCCTCGAATCGCGCCGGTTGTGGCGCGCTCCTCAGAGACCGCAGGTCTTGAGGATCACAGAAGTGGCGGCGGTGACGCCGTCTGGCTCGCTGGCGATACGTTGGGCGGTTTCGAGCGCCTTTCGCGTGACCTCGGGCCTTGTTACTTCTGCGGCGGCCGCTCTGACGACTTCACTGGTGATCTTGCGTGGGTTGATTGGCCTGGTGGCGATGCCGAGTTTGTAGAGCCGGTCGGCCCAGAACGGCTGGTCCATTCCGAATGGCACCGGGATGGAGGGGGTGCCGGATTGTGCGGCTTGGTGGGTGGTGCCG
>JADGOF010000018.1 GCA_017883105.1 Acidimicrobiales bacterium | reverse complement strand
GAGCATGCCGCCCACCACCCCCGCAGGCAGCAGGTTGAGTGTGCCGGCGATGGCGTCGGTGAATCCGAGGGACGGTTCGTGCCGTGCGACGCCGCACAGTCGCCCGATCTCATGGATCCGCTGGGCGGGATCCTGCTCCGACACCGGGACGGGGAAGCGCATGAGCGTGATCCGGTTCCCGCCTATCGGATCCTCTGGCGTCCGGATGCTGATGGGCAGCGTGACACGCAGGTCATCGACCGGGGCGCCGTGATGTTCGTGGTAGCGCCGGAGCCCGCCGGTGATCCCGGCCATGAATCCGTCGTTGATCGACCCTCCCGCAGCGGACGCGGCCCGTTTCAGATCCGCCAGTTGGACCTCGATCACGTCGAGTCGCCGTCCGAGTCCCCGTCCGACCATGATCGGGGAGCGAGTCTCCTGCACCGGCGCAACCGTGCGACCGATCGAGCGCACCGTGGCGAGCGTTGCACCGGTGGCCCTCAGCGGATGACGAGCCGCCCGCAAGGCGGACGCCACGGCTGAACGGGCCTGCCCTCCGACCAGGCCGGAGGCCTTCTCCCAGTCCCGGGCGAAGCTCTGGCGAACCAGCTCCGTGGTGTCCGTCCGCTCGCCGACCGGCGCGTCGGGCATGGACCCGGATCGGTCGGACTCGCGTTCGCCGTCGAAGAGCAGCAGGGCCAGCTGCACGGCTCCGATGCCGTCGGTCATCGAGTGGTGGAACTTCATCACCATCGCAGCCGACTCCCCCTCCAGATGCTCGATGAGAGTGAACTCCCACAGGGGACGGGAGCGGTCGAAGACCGTCATCGCCTCGTGACGGGCGACTTCGAGCACGGTCTCCGACGTATGCGGCGACGGTGCGTCCATCCGCCGGAGATGCCAGGTCAGATCGAACCCACCGTCCACCGCCCACCGGGGAGTTGCGATCCTGCCCGGTGGCTCGACCACCCGCTGGCGGAACACAGGGATGAGCCGGGTCGCCCGGTCCAGCGTGGTGACCAGCGATTCCCAGTCGGGACTGCGGTCGAGCCAGATGACCGAGACGACCGTCGACCGCAGGATCGGGTCCCGCTCCATGTACCAGGTGAAGGCATCACTGTCCTTCATGAACACGCCCATTGCCACCTCCGCTGGCAGGCAGCGAGCTTCTCGCCACCTCACCGTCTCCAGCGTCCCCCGTTGGTGAGCCCTTCCGGCAGAGGCGAACGTCACACAACCCTCTGACCGGGCCCCCGCCCGGACCGGGGCCAGCGCTACGGCGCCCCGAGCGCCGAGATCGTCGGATCCCCTTCTCGGCCGTCGGGGGCGGGCCATAGAACGCCATTGACTGACTGATCAGTCCAAACCGCTGCTACCGTAGGACCAGGCGACTCGACCCGGAGTTGCCGGATCCGACCAGCGTGGTCAGACGCGGTGGCGAGGCGTCTGGAAGGCGACCATGGCAGAAGTGGAAGAGACCACGACGACGCCCCATGGGGTCGCCGACCAGCGGCGGGAAGAGATGCTGCGGGCCGCCCTCGAGGTCATCGCCGAACGGGGATTCCCCGAGACGCGCATCGCCGACGTGGCGGAACAGGCCGGCAGCAGTCCCGCGCTGGTCATCTACTACTTCAAGACCAAGGAGAATCTGCTGACCAAGGCCATTCGGCATGCCGAGGTCGAATGGTCGGACCTCGGGGCCCGCCGGATGGAGGTCATCGAGAGCGCGTCAGCCCGACTCGAGGACATCGTGGCCATGACCTGCCTGCCGGAGACCGACACCGACCTCCCGGACTGGCGGAGACTGTGGCTCGACGTGTGGGCCCAGTCGGTGCGGCATCCCGAGATGGCCCGGGTCCGTGAGGAGTTCGACGCCCACCGGCGGGAGACCATCGTCGGCATCGTGCGCGACGGAAAGGCCTCGGGTGAGTTCGTGGACGTCGACCCGACCGAATTCTCCGTCACCCTGTCGGCGCTGCTGGACGGCCTGACCGTCCAGATCGCGCTGCACGATCCGGTGGTCGATCCGCAACGTGCGTTCAGGGCCGGCATGCGCTTCGCCTCCCAGGCGCTCGGATTCAAGTGGAAGCCGAAGAAGGGTCCTCGGTCCGGTTCCAAAGGCAAGAAGTCCAAGAAGTGATCACGGCATCGCGCGGTCGTGCTTTGGTGCGCCCGGTAGCAACACACTTGGCTGGGTGACCGTTCACGATCCCCGTTCGACAATTCCGGAGTCCGCCGCCAAGCGGCGTTCTGTCCTCGGGCCCTTCGGTTGCGGTGACATGGCCGGAGATTGGGCCGAAGAGCCACTACTCCGCCGAGATGTTCCCCGGTCAGGTCATCGTGGGCATCGGCCTCGGACCGGCCCTCCCTGACATCCTCTTGTCGGCCACCGCCGGGCTTTCCGGCGACCGGGGTGCCACCGGGAGCGTGGTGATCAACAGGAGGCGCCAGATCGGGTGCGTGATCGGAGTCAGCGTGCCGGTGGCGCTACTCGGTACGCCGCTCACCAAGATCCGTGCCGACGTACTCTCTGGAATGACGCCCGTGCCGGCAACGGCCGGATGACACATGCCGGCGCCGATTCCCACAGGTCCGGCCCGCACTGGACCGCACTCAGTGGTCTGTAGTCAGTGGTCTGTAGTCAGTGGTCTGTAGTCAGGGGAGTTGGGTCGCCAACCTCCGGTCGTACTCGTCGGCCAGGGCGAGGAGTTGGGCCGCTCCATCGCCTCGGAACGACGAGCCGTGCATGAGGGCCAGCGTCCGCGGTTCCAGCTCGGCGAGTCCCCTGATGGTCGGGCCGGTGCTGGGCGTGATGCAGGTCGCACCGAAGAGATCCTCGGCGTCGCCGGCGGGTCCGACGATCTCCTCCTCGACGACGGCGGGTCCGTCGCCCAAGTGGGTGAAGAGGTCTCCGCACAGCAAAGTGCCGGTGCTCTCCTCGTAGAGAACCCGAGCGTCCCAGCCGTGCGGCACGTGCGGCGTGTCGATGTGGCGTACCTGTTTGCCGCCGAGGTCGAGCACCTCGCCGTCGCTCAGGGCCCGGGGAGTGCGGTCGGCCATCTCGTTGAGTGAGACCAGGCATCCCATGCCACCGTGTGCTACTTCTGCGCCGGAGGCGGCGGCCAGGAACTCGTTCATCGATCCACACTCGTCGGATTCGACATGCCCGAAGGTGATCCACCGGAGGCGATCCACCGGGAGCACGGTGGCGATGGCCTCGGTGATGGAGCCGAACATGGACCGGTGCCCGGTGTGGAAGAGCAGGGGCTGTTCGGCATCGATCAGAAATTGGTTGAACGACAGTCCGGGACCGGGGGCGAAGGTGGACAGGCGGTAGACCCCCTCGGCCACCTCATCAACCTTGGCCTCCACGGGTCCACCTCCGGTCGGTCCGCCTACGGGCACGGTACAACGTTCCGTACCCGGCGTGCGTCCCCGTCCCTGCAGGTGTTCAGTACGTCATCGCGATCGTCCCCGATCAAGGTCCAGATCTCCGACCCGACCAACAAGCCCGCGTGGACGGCGGCCGCGACGAAGAGCATTGTCCTCTCCTCGAGGGAAGGCGTGCTGCGGATCCCGACTGGGCCCGTCGTCGTGGGAGGCGACGCTCACGCCGTGGTGTCGAGGATCTCCCCGACTATCTCCAGGGTGGTGTCAGGGTGGAGGAAGGCGAATCGACCCACCGGCTCGCCTTCCCACGTGGTGTGCATGACGAATCCGATCTGATCGTTGAGGATCCAGGTTGACCACCGTTCGTAGTCGCTGCGGTCCCAACCGGTCCGGCGGAACAGCACGACGGAGAGCTCCGGCCGGCGGATCAGCTCGAGGTGGGGTGTCCGGTCGATGAGATCGGCGCACTCCTGGGCCACGGTCAACACGGCCTCCACCGCGTCGCGGTAAGCGTCGGTGCCGTTCACGGCCAACGAGAACCACAGTGGCAGCCCTCGGGCCCGCCTGGTCAGGTGGTAGGCGTAGTCGCTCGGATTCCACTCCTCGGGGGCATCGCCGTGGAGCACGTCAAGGTACGACGCATCCTGGGTGTGGACGGCCTTGGCCAGGTTGGGCTCCCGGTAGACGAGGGCGGCGCAGTCGAAAGGGGCGAACAGCCATTTGTGGGGATCGACCACAAAGGAGTCAACCAGTTCGATGCCGTCAAATCGGGATCGCACCGAAGGTGCGAAGAGCGCCGCGCAGCCGTAGGCCCCGTCGACGTGGAACCACAGGGACCGCTCCTGGGCCACGGCGCCCACCCCGGCCAGGTCATCGACGATCCCGGCGTTGGTGGTACCGGCGGTGGCCACCACGGCGATGACGTCGCTGCCCCGGGGGTGGCTCTCGAGGGCGAAACGGAGGGCGTCCTCGGTGAGGCGGTGGTCCTCGCAGGGAACCAGCAGGGACTCGACACCCAGCACCCGGAGGGCCTTGCCCACCGAGGAGTGGGCCTCCTCGCTGATGGCCACCAGGGGTCGTTCCGGAGCCCGTCCTCCCATCCGGTGGCCGGCGGTGTCGCGGGCGACCATGAGGGCGGAGAGGTTTCCGGCCGAACCCCCGGCGACGAAACATCCACCGGCGCCGGCAGGCAGTCCGGCCAGTCCGGCCAGCACCCCGAGCGCCTGGTTCTCGGCGGCCACCGCACCGGCTGCCTCCATCCATGAGGTGGCCTGCAGGGACGAGCACGCCACCACCATGTCGAACAGCAGGGCTGCCTTGGTCGGCGCAGCAGGGATGAACGAGAGGAACCGGGGGCTGTCACACGACACCACGGCCGTGGCCAGCTCGTTGTCGAAGATCTCCATGACCCGAGCGGGATCGGTGCCCTCCGCATTGATCAGACCTTGAAGAGTGGCGTTGAGGGCCATGGCCTGAGCCCCCCCGAAGTCCAGGGGCACCGGATCGAGGGCAAGACGCCACCGGCAGTAGTCGAAGATCAGATTGGTCATCTGTTCGTCGTAGACGAACATGGAATTGCCCATGGCGGTTCCTTCCTGAGTGCGCTCCATAGTCGCAGAGATGCGGTCCGAGAGGCGGAGGTGGCGGGCGTCCTCGGAGATCCGAGGCGCGGGCTCCTGGGCACGGGGATAGCCATCGATTCGATGGTCCAACGCGTGGCCCCGACCTCGAGGGCCACCAGTGGTTCTCTGCTGCCCGGGTCAAGGAGACGGCACCTGAAGAGTGGGGCGCGGTGCCGGCGCCGCCACGCGACGTGGTGGAGGGCGGGCCTTAGCCGAACCGGTGGAGGGAGACGGCGTAGTCGCTCTCGGCAAACCGATCACCCGACCAGGTTGCCCATCGACCGACACACTCGAGGCCGACGGAACGGCAGTGCGCATCGAAGTCGGTCAACGAATAGCCGCGACCCAGTTGGAACCCGGTAACCAGAGCACCACCGGGCCCAATGTGTCGGGCGCACCCGGCCACCAGGGCCGCCTCGGTCCCTTCGGGGGTGAAGATCGGGACGTTCCCGGCCATCACCACGACATCGAACCGTCTCCCTAGGTCGAACTGGGTGAGGTCGTCGACCAACCAGGTGAGATCCGGGGACAGGCGCCGGGCGGTGGCGATCATCGATGGATCCGCATCGACACCGACCACGTCGATGCCCCGTTGCGCCAGCGCCCGGGCCACTCGACCGGTGCCGCACCCGGCATCGAGCACCGAGGTAGGGCCCTGGCCGACCACGAAGTCGGCCTCGCCGTGGACGTCGACACCGGCGGCGGCCAGGGCGTCGAATCGCTGCTGGTACTGGTCCCCTTCCCACGCCATCCCCGCATCATGGCCCAGGCGCAGGGTTGCCAGTTGCGTGCCACTTCCAAGGCTCCGACGCAGCGGTGGTCAACCTGGGGACGGGAAGAGGGTGAGCTGAGGCGGTTCGACGGCTTCCAACGGGTGGTAGCCGGGGAGCTGGGCCATGGGGGTGTCGAGGTAGATCTTCGCTTCGGGGGGCTGGGCGAACCGACCGTGGCTCCATCGGATCTCGACGTGACCGGTAGCCACCTGTGACGCTCCGTCCGGACGGGTCCGATAGGTGCAGCTCCAATCGACCCGCGGCTGTCCCGCCGACGCCGCGACCACGCCGAACCGGACCAGCTCGTACTGGTCCCGCCAGTCCCACGGGCTGGCGATCCGGAATCTCGCCGGCGTCCCCGTCCTCCTGTCGTGTCCGAGGACGAAGTAGGGGGCGCTCCCGATGCGCAACAGGCGCCACAGCATGGTCTCCCTGGCCGTGCCGGTCGACTCCAACCGCCGTCCCCACCGTTCGGCCGATGCCGTGCTCACCGTGCGACACAGGTCGGCATAGGCGGACCGGGACGCGGCATCCGGGTAGGTCCGACCGGCAAGCGCTTCACGCAACGCATCGAACTGTTCCCGGGTGCGCTCCGAGGGTGATGCCGGATACCCGGTCAGGTCGGTGGCGGCCAGGCACGAACGGTAGAGGATGGCGTACTCGTGGGGGGCCACCGCCTCGTACCAGTCGCCACGCTCCCAAGTGCCGGTGGTGGCCAACAGTCCGTCGAAGAGCCGCGCCGGGGACGAGTTGGCCAGGATGTCCGACTCGTACTTGCAGCTGACCAGGTAGACGTGGTCGATGCGGAGATCGATCGGAGCCACCTCGTCGCCGGGGGGCCGGCGCCCGCCGGTCCAGTCGATGATCAGAGGGGTTCGTCCGCGCAGTCCATCCGGGGCATCGAGGAAGGCCCGGCCGTTGGCGAACGCCTGGTGTAGCTCGGTGGTGAAGCGACCGGAGGCGGCCACGGCATCGAGCAGGTCCCAGACATCGTCGGCCACCCGCAGCTGATCAGGGCGCCTGGCCAACGCCTCCTCAGGACTGTCGAAGGGGAGCATCCCGAGCGCCGTCCCGAGCTCGGTGACGGTGGTGCGATCATCGGGCATGTGGTCGGCCGCCCCCCGATCGGGTCATCCGCGTCGTCGGTCACCCCGGCCGTACTGCGCGAGCCGCTCCATGCCGACCGGGTCGAGCAGTTCGATCACATCGTGGACGGGGCCGCTGCCGTCGTCGGGCTGGACCGCCCGGAGGGCTTTGCCCCCGGCACTTCTCGTCCCGGGGACATCGGTCGACAGCAGGACCAGGGGACCCAGGTCGTGACGCGACGCGTCCCGTGTGCGCACCTCGTGCAGGACGCTCGCCTTGCCCAATGCCTTCCACATCACATCCGGGCGTCGAAGGCCGGGCCGGGTGGTCGAATAGGCCCCCGACAGCTCGAAGAGCCAGACGGCCCCGGCGCCGTCCTTGGCCCGAAAGTCGACGCTGAGCCCGAGGTCGCCATAGGCCACGTTGCGTTCGATGTCGCCAAAGCCGCTGGCCACCAAGGCCTGGACGGCCAGGTCGCGGGCCTTCTCGCCCAGTCTGACTGCGTCCTTTTCGGTCGGGCCACCGGTGGTCGGTGCGGAACGTCCAGGGGGGATGGTGACCCGACGGTCGGCGCCGGCCTCGACCTCGGCCAGCGCCAGACGCTCCTCGGCGATCCGTCGCTCGGCCAATGCCACGTACTCCTCGTCGGTATCGAAGCCGACGTAGTGCCGTTCGGTTCGGACCGACGCAACCGCCGTCGAGCCCGAGCCCATAAACGGATCCATGACCAGATCGCCCCGGTAGGTGTAGAGCTCGATGAGGCGGCGGGGGAGCTCGACCGGAAACGGCGCCGGGTGGCCGACCCGGGTGGCCGACTCGGTGGGGATGTCCCACAGGTCAACGGTGGCGTCGACGAACTCGTCCTTGGTCATGGTGCCTTCGCTGGGCAGCCCCGATTGGTGCCGCACGTCGGGCGTGATGGCGCGGTCGAACCGTCCCTTGGAGGCCACGATGACCCGTTCGGTGATGTCCCGCAGCACCGGGTTGCCCGGCCGCTGGTAGGTGCCCCACGCGCAGGATCCCCCGGCCGCATGACTCTTCTGCCAGATAATCTCCCCCCGCATCAGGAAGCCGAGGCGCTCAAGCAGGTCGATGACGTCCCGGGACAGTGAGCGGTAGGGCTTGCGACCCAGGTTGGCCACATTCACTGCGATGCGCCCGCCCGGCTCCAGCTTGTCGAAGCACTGGCTGAAGACGTCGTGGAGCATCCCGAGGTAGGCGGAGTAGTCGGCCGGGACGTGCCCGACGCCGACCACCGCTTCGTACTCCTTGCCGGCGAAGTAGGGGGGCGAGGTGACGACCAACGCCACCGAGCCGTCCTGCACCCGGCCGTAGCGGTCCATCTCGCGGGCGTCCCCCACCCAGATCTCGTCTTCGGCGTCCCGATTGGACACCCGGCTGTCGTCCGACACCCGAGGTGCGGTGAACCGGGCGTAGAAGGTGGAGGAGTCGTGGGCCTCGCGGCGACCGACGCCGAAGGCTGACGTGGTGGTAGGGCGCCGGCGGCGGGGTGTGGGCCGGATGGGCTCGACGTTGCTCATGAGCGGTGGCCCACCCGGGGGTCACCGGGGCGAACGGACGTGGGGCACGGATCGATGGACACGGGGTGGATCGTAGGGACGCGGTGTGACACCGGTGTGCTCGCTACCATAGCCAGGAGGCTACCGTCGCGCCCTTCGCGGGGAGCGGATGACCCGGTGGGGGAAGCCTCAGCCCCCGGTCAGGTGCTCGCTTATCGATTCCCCCACGGCCACGCAGCGCGAGAGGGAGACACAGCTGACCCCCGTCAGCGGTTGGGGCGAGCCGACCACCGCCTCCTGCTTCCACGGGCTGGTGGCCGGGCCGGTGAAGAGGGTCACGCCCGCCTGGGCCGAGAGGGCCACCGAGCTCCCCACCGTGACGCACGTGCCGATGGCCGTGCACGACACGTCCATGAGTGCGGCCGCCGTCGCGGTGACCGACTGGTTCGCCCAAGTTGCCCCGCCGTTGCTGGTGAGAAGGATGACTCCGTGGCCGGTCCGGACACCGTTGACAGCGGTGGCGGTGGTCCCCACCACGACACACCGGACGCCGGCCACCGCAGGGGTGGTTGTGGTGGCCGGTGTCGGAACGGTGGTGGCCACCGGAGTAGCAGCGGTGAGGGACGATGTGGTCGAGGTCGACGTGAACGGCAGGGCGCCGCTCCCGTCTGTCGGTCCGTGCAGACAGGAGACACCGTTCAGGTACCCGACACCCGGGGGCGTGGGCAGGGTCGCCCAGGTGGTACCTCCGTTGCTGGTCACCACCACCACTCCGGCCACATGGCCCACATCCGCCATGGTGTGGGCGGTGACCCAGCAGTGACGGTCGTCCGGGCACGAGAGGTCAGTAGCGCCGGAGATGGCCGCCGGCAGCGTGCCCGTCGTGGCCCACGGAGAGGTGGGAGACGTGGAGACCAGCGCGGTGGTGCCGGCGGTCCCTGACGCGATGGCCATGCACCGACGGTCGGTCCCACAGGTCACCGCCGTGATGTCCGACGTGCCGGAGGGAGCCGGGAGTTGCGTCCAGGTGCTACCCCCGTCGGTGGTGGCGATGATCACCCCATCGGTGCCCGTACCGGCCTGACCCACCGCCGTGCACTGACGAGTGTCGCTGCAGGCGATGCCCGACAGGTATCCCACGGTGGCGGGAACACTCTGCCTCACCCAGGTGCCACCTCCGTCGGTGGTGGCGATCACCGCAGCACCGACGGCCGACCCGGCGCTCCCGATGGTTGAGCCCACCGCCCAGCAGGCGGACGCGGTCACGCAGTCCAACCCGGTGAGGGCGTTGACCGGCGGGGGGAGGCCTACCGAGGTAAATGTACCGAGCCACGGAGACCCGGCGGCGATGGTGGCCGTCGAGGAAGACCCACCGGGCGATGGACTGGCGGTGCACGCACCAACCAGAAGGGCCACCACCATCGCCGGAACGACCAGGGCCGGGCGCGGTCGGCGAGGCGGCCTCGACGATCGGCGGACGTTGATCGTCGCCGGAGTCGTGTCGGAGGATGGCGGCACGTCGGTCCTCATGTGCGGGCGAGTCGAACGGTGGACGGACGCGTGGTCAGCGGACTTTGACGACTTGGGTTCGTGCCACTTTGTCGTGAAACCCCTGCTTTCGGTCATCCCACAACGGCGATAACGCCGCCACCAAGGTGTACAGCGAAGCGAAGAATCCGACGATGGGGATCCATCCGAGCACGATGCCCGGTTCCAGCACGAGGATGCGCAAGCCGGCCCGTTCCGGGGGGATGGGTCCGCCGGTGTCGGCGTCCCGCACGGAGATCCCGGCGGCCATCTGGCCGACCGTCTGGCCCCGATTGCTCCCGTTGAGCAGGGCGAAGTAGCCCACGCTGATGACGGCGAAGATGATGGCCACGATGACCTGTCCGGCGATGAGATGCACCGAAAAGAGGTTGCGGTCGGTCACCGTCGAGGCCACGATGGCCGTCGTCACAATCTGCTTGGGAATGCCGAGGATGAGGCTGTCGATGAAGATGCCGAGGAAGCGCGCCCACCAGCCGGCCAATGGGCGACCCAGACGGTCCACCGGCACCTGGACGTAGCCGTAGGGCATGCCCGGAGGCTGCTGCCCGAAAGGCGGAGCACCCCATCCGGGCTGCTGTCCATAGGGCGGTTGGCCTCCCGGAGGCGGCGCGCCCCACCCGGTGGGTTGGCCGGGAGGGGGCGGCGGCGGGCTCCAGCCGGGCTGTGGTGCCGGGGTGGCGGGGGGATAGGGGCTCCCAGGCGGTGTGTCGGGGCCGGTGCCGGCGGAGCGGGAGGCGGGGGAGCAGGGGGCGTCGGAGGGGTATTGCCGCCGGGTATGGGATTCGGAGGTGCGCCAGGTTGACCGGGCTGCGGGTTGACCGTGGGCTGGTCACCATCGGACGGCGGCGTCAGATCGCTCAACGTGACCCCCACCTTTCTCTCGTTCCGGCCGCAACCGCCTCACACCCGGCGGGAGGCTGCTTAGTACCCCTGATCTTGGCACGTGCAGGTCGGTGCACCCGGTGATGGCTCTCGACGGTGAGCCGGCCCGTCTACCGTGGACCGGTGGTTTCCGTTCGTTCCCATCCCATCCTCTGCTGTGGGGGTCTTGCGCCCACCGGGCACCGGTCCGCTCTGTGAACATCGTCGATCTGGTGGTGTTGGCCCTGGTTGCGCTGGCCGCCATCCAGGGGCTCCGGCTCGGAGCGGTGGTCCAGGTGCTCTCCTTCGGCGGGTTCTGGATCGGTCTCTACCTCGGGGCGCTGTTGGCCTCGGTCACCGTGGGCTGGGTCCACACTCAGTCGGCCCGGACCGCGGTGGCCCTTGTGACCATGCTGGGCGTGGCCACGCTGTGCGGCGTAGCCGGACGGGTTGTGGGAAATGTCGCCTTCAGGAAGGTCCACCGGGGGGTGCTGGGTTCGATCGACTCGGCTCTCGGTGTGGTGGTGGCGGTGGTCGCCTCGTTGTTGGTCGCCTGGCTTCTGGCCAACACCCTGGTCAACAGCTCGTCACTCAGTCTCAATGCCTCGATCGCCCATTCGAAGATCATCCGCTCACTCGACGGTGTCCTGCCAGCCCCGCCCTCGGTGTTCTCGCGGGTGCAGGGATTCCTGTCGTCCGAGGGGTTCCCACCCGTCTTCGCCCAGCTGGCCCCGGCCTCGGCCGGTCCGGTCTCCCTCCCGGGCAACGCCCAACTGCAGGCGGCAGTGGCCCATGCCGGCCGCTCCACAGTCAAGATCATCGGCGACGGGTGCGGTCAGATCCAAGAAGGTTCGGGCTTTGTGGTCGGACCGGGAGTGGTCGTGACCAACGCACACGTGGTGGCCGGCATCCCGCATCCGACGGTGGCCGACGGGAACGGGCTGCACGACACCACCGTGTTGCTGTTCGACCCCACCTACGACCTGGCGGTGATGAGGGTGAGCGGCCTGACCGAACCGTCGTTGTCGCTGGATCCCCAGAACGTCGGTCGGGGCACCGAGGCTGCGGTTCTCGGCTACCCGGGAGGTGGCGCCTTCACTGCCAAACCTGCCGGGGTGATGGCCGAATTCCAGGCGGAGGGGCGCGACATCTACGGGCAGGGACTGACCGTGCGCGACGTGTACGAGCTCCAGTCCATCGTCCGCCCCGGCAACTCGGGCGGCCCCCTGGTCGAGCCCGGCGGCCGGGTCATCGGTGTCGTCTTCTCCCGCTCCACCACCAATGGCGACATCGGGTATGCATTGACCTCGCCGGGGGTACTGTCGCGGGTGACGCGTGCGGTCTCCGTCTCGAGGCCGGTGGGGACCGGGGCCTGCACGCCGGGTTGAGCCGCGTCCGGGTTCCCCTGCGCTAAACATTGAGCATGGCCCTTCCCATTGAGGATTACGGCATCATCGGCGACCTCCACACGGCAGCGTTGGTGGGCCGGGACGGTTCCATCGACTGGCTCTGCCTGCCGCGGTTCGACTCGGCCGCGTGCTTCGCCAAGTTGCTCGGCGACGAGGATCACGGTTCGTGGAAACTGGCTCCCAAGGGATCCCAGGGTGCCACCCATCGTCATTACCGGGGCGACACCTTGGTGCTCGAATCGGAGTTCGTCACCGACGAGGGAACCGTGCGGGTGATCGACTGTATGCCGATTCGTCAACGGCACCCCGAGGTGATCCGGCTCGTGGAGGGCGTGCGGGGGAAGGTCACCATGGAGATGAATCTGACTATCCGGTTCGGGTATGGCCAGATCGTCCCCTGGGTCCGCCGGATCGACGGCACACTCACCGCCATTGCCGGCCCTGACGGCCTGTCGCTGTGGACTCCCGTCCACACCAAGGGCCAGGACCTTTCCACGGTTGCCGAGTTCACCGTCTCGGAAGGGCAACAGATTCCGTTCTCCCTGAGCTGGTATCCCGCCAACGAGGAACCGCCCCGCCCGGTGGATGGCATCTACGCCATACAGGACACCGAGCTGTGGTGGAGCGACTGGTCGTCGCAGTGCACCTACGAGGGTGAGTACCGGGAGGCCGTCGTACGGTCACTCATCACGTTGAAGGCCCTCACCTACCAGCCGACCGGCGGCATCGTCGCCGCGGCGACTACCTCGCTCCCGGAAACGCTCGGTGGAAGTCGCAACTGGGACTACCGGTTCTGCTGGCTGCGAGATGCGACGCTGACCCTCGAATCGCTGATGCGGGGTGGCTACTACGAAGAGGCGATGGACTGGCGCAACTGGTTGTTGCGGGCCACCGCCGGCGACCCGTCTCAGATGCAGATCATGTACGGCGCGGCGGGTGAGCGCCGACTCGACGAATGGGAGGTCGACTGGCTCCCGGGCTATGAGGGTTCGGACCCGGTTCGCATCGGAAACGCCGCGGCCGGTCAGTACCAGTTGGATGTCTACGGCGAGGTGATGTCCGCACTCTACGAATCGGCCCAGCCCACCGATACGATGGACAACCCGGCATGGGAGTTCCAGCTTTCGATGATGGAGTTCCTCGAGACCGGCTGGCGGGAGCCTGATGACGGCATCTGGGAAGTGCGGGGCCCCCGTCGTCACTTCACCCATTCGAAGGTGATGGCCTGGGTGGCCATCGACCGGGCCATCAAGTCCATCGAGGACTTCCATCTCGAGGGCCCACTGGAACGGTGGAGGCAGGTGCGCCAGGAGATCCACGACCAGGTCTGCGATGAGGGATTCAACGCCTCGAAGGGATCGTTCACTCAGTACTACGGATCCGATCAGCTCGACGCCAGCCTGTTGATGATCCCGCTTGTGGGGTTCCTTCCCGCCCACGACCCGCGGGTGCGGGGAACCATCGAGGCGGTCGAACGCGAGTTGGTGGAAGGCGGGTTCGTCCTCCGGTACCGCACGGTCGACACCGGCGATGTTGATGGATTGACCGGACGGGAAGGAGCGTTTCTGGCTTGCTCGTTCTGGTTGGCCGACTGCCTCTCCCTACTGGGCCGCGAGCACGACGCCCGCCAACTCCTCGACCGCCTCTTGGGTCTGCGCAACGACCTGGGATTACTCTCCGAGGAGTACGACGCTGTGGCTGGGCGACTGGTGGGCAACTTCCCCCAGGCCTTCTCCCACGTCTCCCTGGTCAACTCCGCCTCGAAGATCGGCGGTCAGGAGAAACCCACGTCAGACCATGTCGTCCTCGGACTGGCCCGTCAGGCGTTCAGCCGGACCAAGTCCAGCCCCGGGACCCGCCATCTGACCGCGATGAATGCCCGCAGCATGCTCAACCGGATGGTCGGCCGTGCTGCAGAGACCCCTCCGGCCGATGTCGCCCACGCCATCAAGGCGGCGGCCGCTGCATCGAAAGGCCGCACCGCTCGTACCGCCAAGCCCCGGGGAAAGCCGACGACCAAACCGACGGCCAAACCCGCAGGCAAACGGACCATCAAACTGCCGGCGAAGCCTCCGGGTACGAAGGTGATCCGCAAAGCCGCCAAACCGGCCACTAGGGCCAGGGCGAAGGTGAGCACGCCGGTGGCCAAGGCCACCAAGTCCACGAGGGCCACGAAGCCAGCCAAAGTTGCCGCCAAAACGACCGGCAAGACTACGAAGAGACCGTCCGCCTCGGCCAAGTTGACCGGCGCCCCGGCCACGCGCTCGGCCAACGCCTCACGCAGGTGAGTGGAGACCATCACGTCGGGCCGGGCGACCGGGCCCACTCCCACCCGTTCGATCCTGACGATCCGACGGAACCGGGGGTGGGCACCACGGTGGCCGACGGGGTCATCGAACTCGATACCCTCCTCGGAGGATGGGAGCGGGTCACTGCCGGCTATCTGATCGAGGGAGAT
>JADGOF010000297.1 GCA_017883105.1 Acidimicrobiales bacterium | reverse complement strand
GCTGAGATCGGTGCCGGCAGCGTTGCCGGCCGCAATCTTCTCCACGTGAGAGCTGAGGTCCCTGAGGTCGTTCTTGATCCGGCGAGTGTTCATGGATCGCACCACCCTTCCGCCGTCGTGATGGCGACATGTCGAGCGTAGCCATGCGACCTCTGCCGCGACGGGTGAGACGCCGAAGCCAAAGAGAATCCCCAGCGACGACAGTCGATCCGTGACTACAACGTGACTACAACTCCCGGCGTAACCTGATTAACGGTAGTGAGCGATGGGAACATACCCGCAGGTCAACGGCACTATCGGTTAACGGGCGCAAGCCCTGAAAAGGACTTGAACGCACTCAAAATCCATTGTCCGAAAGGCCGTGCGGGTTCGAATCCCGCCCCGGGCACCATGTGATGTCGCGAGACATCGTGGACACACGAACTCGCATCAGCGTAGTGCCGGCCCTTCATCCGAGGGGCTGGTACACGCGTGTGGGATCCAAGGTGAAGTGCCGGATCAGCTCTCCGTCGAAGGTCACCACCCGTACATCGAGGTCAACGACGTAGAGGTGTATCCGCAGCCTGCATAGCGGCATCCCATCCCGATGTGGAGGAGTTTCGAGTCGTGGCGCAAGTTCACCTTGCCGCTCGAGTCCACCTTGTCGGTCCTCACTCGGAAGTGAGGGTCTTGGACCGGTGTCCCCGGTTTCGCCTTGTCTCGGCCGTCGAAGGCTGACTTCGGGGTCATGCGGTTGCGGGCCCGGTGGGGGCGCTCCTCGTTGTAGTACTTCACGAACCGGTCCACCTGGACCTGGAGCTCCTCGATCGAGGTGGCCGGTGGCTACTTGATCAAGAACTTCTTCAGGGTCTGGTGCCAGCGCTCGATCTTCCCGCAGGTCTGGGGGGCGGGAGTGTTTGTAGACGACCCCCAGCCGCTCCAGTTCGATCTCGAAGATGGTCCGCCCTCCGCGAGATCCGGCGTTGAAGACGGCCTCGTTGTCCGTGAGCACCGAAGCGCGGAACCCCCAGGTGGTAGCCGAATTGTGGAAGGTGGTGAGCACCTCGGCGGCCTTGGTGATCGACCGCACCTCGGCGGCGGCGATCGACCGGGAGTGGTCGTCGATGAAGTCGAGGATCTCCACGTCCCTGCCGTCGGCCAGGGTCCATTGGGTGATGTCGGCCTGCCAGCACTCATTGGGGAGTCCCGCCCCGGGCTCGAGCGACGCCTCTTCGACCGTGGGGCGAGGGCCTCGTAGCCGCTGGTCCGGTAGCGGATGACCAGGGCGGAGACCCAGCTCTTGGACACACCGTGGGCCCGGGCGACCTCTCGGACGCCCCGACCCTCCACCACCACGGCATCGACCACGTAGCGAGCCAGATCCATGTGGACACCTCCGAGGGGAAGTGTCCACGATGTCCGCGACATGCTCTCCACTATGTGATGGAACAGAACACCGCCCCGGGCACCACACCAGACATTGACAGATCCGAGCCGGTGAACCATCGGTGGAGCCGACCGTCTCCCTTCTGGTAGAGATGGTCCCATGCTCGATCATCTTTCGATCCAATGTGCCGACGTGACGGCCAGCGCCGCCTTTTACGATGCTGTTCTCACCCCTTTGGGCGGGGTGCGGGTGATGGACTTTGGCGAGGTGGTCGGCTACGGCATCCCACCCAGGCCCGACTTCTGGATCGGCCCGCGTTCGACCGGTGACGGTTTTCGGGAGTCACATATCGCCTTCGAGGCGCCGGACCGGGCGGCAGTCCGCGCCTTCCTCGACGCCGCGGTGGGTGCCGGTGCCGAAGTGCTTCATCAGGCCCGGGTGTGGCCGGAGTACCACCCGAACTACTACGGGGCATTCGTCCGCGATCCGGACGGGAACAACGTGGAGGCGGTGTGCCACCTCCCCCAATGAGCCACGGGCGGGAGGGTGTGATCCGGGCCTGTCGACGAGCCGGTGGACGGCAGGAAGTGACCGCCGGGTAATCACCTCCTGCCGTCGCGGCCGTGTCACACTTGTCCGACCACCGCGGTCGAGGTCGGCCGAAATCGTCGGAGAGGAGTCGGTAGGTGCTGGCCTTTACGTTCCCAGGACAGGGGTCACAGCGGTCGGGAATGGGGCATGCTTGGGTCGACCATCCCTCATGGGAGGTTGCCGCGGAGGCTTCGGACATCGCCGGTCGTGATCTGACCGCACTGCTGTTGGATGCTCCCATGGAGGAGCTCACCCGCACCGCCAATGCCCAGCTGGCCACGTTTGTGATGAGCCTGGTGGTGCTCGATGCTGTCGAGCGGCTCGGCCTGTTCCCCGCAGCATGCGCCGGCCACAGCCTCGGTGAGTACACCGCCCTGGTGGCCTCGGGCGCGCTCTCGCTCTCGGACGGGACACGACTTGTCGTCGAACGTGGCAATGCCATGCAGGCCGCCGCCGACGAGCGCCCCGGCACCATGGCCGCCCTGATCGGAATCGCCGATGGTGATGCCGAAGCGGCATGCCAACGGGCGGAGAACGAAGTCTGGGTGGCCAACTACAACGCGCCGGGCCAGGTCGTGATCGCCGGTACGGTCGAAGGCATCGCCATCGCCACCGAACGGGCCAAGGAGCTCGGTGCCCGCAAAGTGCTGCCCATTCCGGTCTCTGGTGCATTCCACACCCAACTGATGCTTCCGGCCCGCAGCCGTCTGCGTTTGACCCTCGATACCGTCGAGTTCCACTCCCCCGAGGTGCCGGTGGTGGCCAATGTGGATGCTCGTGTCCATACCGACCCGGGTGAGTGGTCCGGCCTGCTCTCTGCTCAGTTGTGCAGCCCGGTCCGGTGGCGACAATCGCTGGAGGCCCTGGGTGGCCGGGGTGCGACCACCGTGGTCGAGCTGGGACCGGGTGGGGTCCTCACCGGCATGGTGCGCCGGACCATTCCCGATGTTCGGGGGGTGGCCGTCGCCGTGCCGGCCGACCTGGACAAACTAATAGACGCCGTAGCCGGCACTGACGACGGGTCGGCGGCGGCGCCTGCCCACCAGGGCGAGCACCTCTACACCTCGGAGCGCGTCGTGGTCAGCCCGGCCCCGGGTGTCTTCGAACCCGATGTCAACCTGGCCGCTCTCGAGAGCACCGCCCTGGCCGAAGCGACCGCGGCCCCGGGGAGCGGGCAGGGAGCGGAGCCCGGGTCGCTGGTGGCTGTGGGCGACCGGGTCGGTACGGTGGGCCTCACCGAGGTCCGGACCCCGTTCGACGGGATTCTGGTGCGTTGGTTGGCCGTACGGGGAGAACGGGTGGTCGAGGGACAGCCTGTGGCCTGGATCCGAACCGGAGGAACTTCGTGACAACCGAGGCAGATGGCAAGTCCCAGGGCAGGGTGGTGCTGGTGACCGGTGGCAACCGTGGGATCGGCCTGGCCTGCACCAACTGGTTCCTAGCCAACGGGGACCGGGTGGCCATCACCTCGCGGTCGGGCACCATCGACGGGGCCGTCGGGACTAGCGGGGGTTCTGTGCAAGCGGACTCCGAGCGATTCCAGTCCCTCACCTGTGACGTCACCAATCCCGGGCAGGTCGAAGCTGCCTTCACCCTCATCGAAGAGACCTGGGGCCCGGTGGAGGTGCTGGTGGCCAACGCCGGCATCACCCGGGACACTCTGGTGCTGCGCATGAGCGAAGATGCGTGGTCCGATGTCATCGACACCAACCTGACGGCCGTATTTCGGGTTTCCAAGCGGGCGCTCGCCAAGATGATCCGTCTTCGTCGGGGACGGATCATCATGATCTCCTCGGTCGGAGCGTTCATCGGCTCCGCGGGGCAGGTGAACTACGCCGCCTCTAAGGCCGGATTGGTGGGGATGGCCCGCTCGATGGCCCGCGAGGTGGCCAGCCGCTCGATCACCGTGAACGTGATTGCCCCGGGCCTGGTCGAAACGAATATGCTCGCAGCACTTGGAGAAGACCAGATCGCCGAGTTCCAGGCCCAGGTTCCTCTGGGTCGGGTC
>JADGOF010000296.1 GCA_017883105.1 Acidimicrobiales bacterium | reverse complement strand
TTCAGGGCGTCGACGATGTAGTTGCACTGGGACTCCATCATGAAGACCATCGACGAGTGGCCGAGTCCGGTGTTGGGCCCGGTGATGAGGAAGAGGTTGGGGAACCCGGCCACCGAGGTCCCGAGGTAGGCCCGGGCGCTCCCGTTCCACTGCTCGCTCATGGTCCGCCCGTCGGAGGAGCGCACCCTGGTGGCGATCGGGTACTCGGCCGCCTCGAACCCTGTCCCCAGGATGATGGTGTCCACCGGGTGCTCGGCACCGTCCCTGGTGACAATGGCGTGTGGCAGCACCCGGTCGATGGGCTCGGTGACCAGCTCCACATTGGGTCGGCTGAGCGTGGGCAGGTAGTCGTTGGACAGAAGGACCCGCTTGCACCCCAGGGTGTAGTTGGGGGTGAGCTTCGCCCGCAGTTCGGGGTCGGGGACCTGGTCTTCGAGATGCCGCAGCGCAGGGGCGGTGGTGTACTTGGCCAGGAGCGGTTGTTTGGCGAACATGAATACCATCAACTCCCGCGACCAGTAGATGCGGGCCCGGCTGAGCCGCATGGCCAACGAGGAGTGCCGGAACATGAACCGCTCCCAGCGCTTGAACGAGCGGTCGGGCCGAGGGACGATCCACGGGGGAGTTCGCTGGAAGACGGTGAGGTGACCTACGACGGGTTGGATCTGCGGGACGAATTGGATGGCCAAGGCCCCGGTCCCGATCACGGCCACACGCTTGCCGGCCAGGTCGTGGTCGTGGTCCCAGCGGGCGGAATGGAAGACGGAGCCTTCGAAGGTGTCGAGACCGTCGATGTCGGGGAGGGAGGGCGTGCTGAGCGGACCGGTGGCCAGGACCAGCACATCGGCGGTCACCGTGCCGGTCGGGGTCTCGACGATCCAGCGCATCGATTCGTCCTCCCAGCGGGCCTCGGTCACCTCGGTTCCGAAGCGGATGATCCGCCGCATACCGGTGCGTTCTCCGATCGAACGGAGGTACTCCTCGATCTCCGGCTGAGTGGCGAATGTCCGGGTCCAGTCAGGGTTGGGGGCCCAAGAGAGGGAATAGAGGAGGGAGGGGACGTCGCACTGGCACCCCGGGTAGGTGTTCACGTACCAGGTGCCGCCCAGGTCGTCCTCCTGCTCAAGGATGACGATGTCGTCAACGCCCTCCAGCTGGAGGCGGAGGGCCACGCCGATCCCGCCGAAGCCGGCCCCCCGACGACCACGACCCGGTGATGGTCGGCGAGAGGTTGCGGCTCGGCCGGTCCGGTGGCCCCGCATGCCTCCTCACGGCCGACTGCTGCGTACTGGTCCTCCATGCCCTCCAGGTCTAATGGGGATCGACCCACGCTCGATTGCCGGGCAGTCCCGCTCGAGCCCCTCGACGTGCGACCCACCGGGTCCGCGGGATCCGAGACCGAGGGTGGCGACCGGCCGGGCCCGCCGGATCCATCCATCGCCCTTCCGGTCCAGAGTGGGCAGCCGTCGGCACCCGTGGAATGATCGTGCGTGAAGAGCTTGACGGAGAGGGGCGTAGGGGGAGTGGCCGAGATCAACGGAACCTGGGACCGACGCTTCGATGGGGTGGCCTCCACGCTGGCGGCCAGCCTCGATGCCGGAACCGACGTGGGGGCGTCGGTCGCCGTCTTCCTCCACGGCGAGCCGGTGGTCGACATCTGGGGCGGCTTCGTCGATGAGGCCCATTCGGCGCCGTGGGTCGAGGACACCCTCACCAACGTGTGGTCCACCACCAAGACGATGACGTTCCTCTGTGCCCTGATGCTGGCCGACCGGGGCGAGCTCGACTTCTACGCGCCGGTGTTCACGTACTGGCCGGAGTTCGCGGCCGGGGGCAAGGAGCGGGTGGAGGTGCGCCATCTCATGAGCCACACCGCGGGCCTGCCGGGGTGGTCCGAGCCCCTCCAGTCCGAGGAGCTGGCCGACTGGGAGAAGTGCACATCGATGCTGGCAGCCCAGGAGCCGTGGTGGGAGCCGGGCACCGCCTCGGGCTACCACGCGGTGACCCAGGGTTACCTGATCGGCGAGGTGGTCCGCCGGATCACCGGGACCACCATTGGGCAGTGGTTCGCCAGTGAGGTGGCCGGTCCGCTGGGCGCCGACTTCTCCATCGGGCTGCCTGCCACGGAGGACCCCAGGGTATCGGTGGTCATCCCCCCGCCCCCGTCGGACCTCGAGGCGCTTAATCCCTCGGAACTGGTAGTCCGGGCCATGAGCAACCCGCCTCTCGACGCGGCCCTGCCCGCCAACGCATGGTGGCGCCGGGCCGAGATCCCCGCCGCAAACGGACACGGCAACGCCCGCTCGGTGGCCATGATTCAGTCGATCATCGCCGGGCGCGGGGAGGCCAGGGGAGTGCGGATGCTGTCGGCCGAAGGGTGCGAGGCCATCTTCGACCAACAGTCCAACGGGAGAGATCTCATCCTCGGGGCGCCCTACAGGTTCGGCATGGGCTACGGACTGAGCACCGAGATGATGCCCATAGGTCCGCGGGCGTGCTTCTGGGGCGGCTACGGGGGTTCGCTGATCGTGATCGATCAGGATACCGAGCTCACCGTCTGCTACGCCATGAACCGAATGGAGGGCGGGCTGCAGGGTGACATCCGGGGTGCCGACATCGTGCTCGCCGCGGTGGTGGGACTGGCCGAGGGCTGATCGGCCCGATTGCCGACCACGGGTGTCGCACGCAGGTGGAGGGTGATCGGGTGAGCAGCACCCCTGATGCCGATGGGTCCGCCAGGTCGCGCCAGTTCGAAGCCCGGTTCGAGGAGGAGCAGCACAGACCTTTCCCCTGGAAGGCCGTGGTCAAGCAGTCGATCGTGGTCGGCGTCGCCGGACTGGCTCTCTACTTGGTCCTGCCCGAGCTGATCAACGTCTTCCACTCGTGGCCCCGGTTGATCACACTCAACCTGCTCTGGTTCATACCGGCCCTGGCCGCGGAGATCGCCCACTTCGCCTGCACCTTCTCCCTGCAACGCATCGCCTTGCGAACCAAGGCGTGGTTCTCGGTGATCACCGCCCAACTGGCCGGCAACGCCATCTCGCTGATCGTGCCGGGTGGAGCGGCGGCAGGCGCCGCCGTGCAGTTCCGCATGCTGGCGGTGAGCGGGATGGACGCTACCGAGGCGGTCGGAGGGTTGACCGCATTCTCCTTTCTGGGCATCGGGGGCCTGCTAGCGCTTCCGGTGTTCGTCCTTCCGGTGGTGCTCTTCGGAGCGCCGGTCCGCCCCGACCTGGCCGACGCCGCCATCATCGGGGCCATCGGGTTCGTGTTGTTCGTCGGGTTCAGCGTGCTGGTGATGGCCACCGAGGCCCCCCTGCGCCGGGTCGGCCATGCCGTTCAGACCCTGCGTAACCGGGCCTTCCACAAACGCGCTCCGATGACCGGTCTGGCCGACCGCCTGTTGGAACAACGCGACCTGATCCGCGCCGTCCTCGGCCAACAGTGGTGGGAGGCCACCCTGCTGTCGGCCGGTCGCCTGGGTTTCGACTTCCTGTGCCTTCTCTTTTCGGTGAGGGCGGTGGGAGCCCATCCCCGGCCGGCACTCATCCTGCTGGCCTACGTCGTCGCCGGAGTCATCGGACTGGTACCGATCACGCCGGGGGGGTTGGGCATCGTCGAAGCGAGCCTCAGCGGGCTACTAGTGCTGGCCGGGTTGAGCGCGGCCGAGGCGGTGCTGGCCACACTGGCCTACCGGCTGGCGTCGTACTGGCTTCCGCTGTTCTCCGGACCGTTCGCCTATGCGGCATTCAAGCATCGCTACCACGAGCCGGACAGTCCTCCTCCGGTGTCGATGGAGCCGTCCCCGTCCTGAGTGCCCGTCGGCGGTGAGAGGCCGCGGTCAGCGGAGGTCGACCTCGCCGCCGGCCCGGAGGGTTCCGAGGCGACCGCACCCCTCCTCGGTGACCAGGACGGCCAGGTGGTCGGGATCGGTCACGTTGGCCCAGGCGCGCTTGCCGTCGGGCGTGCG
>JADGOF010000295.1 GCA_017883105.1 Acidimicrobiales bacterium | reverse complement strand
TCCACCTCGGCCCGGCTGTCCTCCTCGTAGGGGAGATCGAGCATGCACACCCCGTCGACAACCCCGACCGACACCGCCGCCACCGCCTCGGTCAGAGGGTTGGTGCTCAGTGTCCCTTTCTGCACCAGCCGGGTCAATGCATCGTGCAACGCCACATAAGCGCCGCAGATCGACGCCGTGCGGGTGCCTCCATCGGCTTGGAGCACATCACAGTCCACGGTGATCTGCAGCTCACCCAGGGCGACCATGTCGCAGACAGAACGGAGGGACCGCCCGATCAACCGCTGGATCTCCTGGGTCCGCCCCGACTGCTTCCCCTTGGCCGCCTCACGCGCCACCCGATCGCCGGTGGAGCCCGGAAGCAGGGAGTACTCGGCAGTGACCCAACCCTTGCCGCTTCCCCGCATCCACGGCGGCACCCGCTCCTCCACCGATGCGGTGCACAGCACCCGGGTCCGTCCCATCGAGACGAGTACCGACCCCGGGGCGAAGACGGTGAAGTCCCGTTCGAACGAGGCTGGACGCAACTGGTCGGTGGCCCGACCGTCACCCCTCCCGGTGGTCCGGCGGGCAATGGTTCCATCCGTCACAGCACAAATTCCTTTCCGATCACTGCCTGCTCCACGGGAGCTCCGAAGGCGGCCACAGCTTCGGCGGCCACCGCAGCCGCGTCTACGGTTGGCCAGCGGTGAGTGATCACCAAGCGCCGGGCGCCGGCCCTGTGGGCCTGCTCCCCTGCTTGGCGTCCACTCATGTGGCCTGCGGTCCCTTCGTGTTCTGCCGTGTAGGTCGCCTCGCACAGTACGAGGTCGAGGTCGGCCCCGAGTTCGGTCAACGACCATTCGGGACCCGTGTCGGCAGAGTAGCCCACCACCCGCCCCGCTCCTTCGATGCGCACCGCCAGGGTTTCGAAAGTGTGATCGGTGCGACGGAAGGTGGAGGTGGCCTCGCCGATGGAGACCGAGTCGCCACCGGTCACGATGTGCCACTTGAGCGCCGCGTGATCCTCGAGCCGTGTCCGTTCGGCCAGACCGCCAGGCGCATAGACCGGGATGTTCTCACGATCCAGGACGAAGCGGGCGTGGGTGGCCAGGGCGTAGAGGTCGGTCCAGTGGTCGGGGTGGTGATGGGTGAGAATCACCGCGTCGACACTCAACGGATCGAGGTGTAACTGGAGGTTGGCGAAGGTCCCCGGGCCGACATCCACCAACAGGTGGGTCCCACCGACCGTCATCAGGTACCCGCTCGCCGCTCCCCCCGGGCCGGTCCAGCTGCCGTCACAACCGAGGACGATGAGAGAGATTCCGGACTCTGCAGCCACCAGCCAAGGATAGGCGACCCGCCTAGAAGTAAGTGATCTCCTTGGCCCGCTTCTCGACGATATCGAGATCATCGGTCCACGCCCCGGTCGACAGGTACTTCCATCCGCCGTCGGCCGCCACCACCACGACGGTGCCCGAGTCGATCGACGCTGCCGCCTTGGCCGCCCCGGCCAGGGCAGCACCGGACGAGATACCGGCAAAAATACCGACTTCGATCAACCGGCGGGTCCATTCGATCGACTCACGGGGCCGGACGATGCGTTTGCCGTCCAGCAGGTCAGCGCCCCCGTTGTCGATGAAGATCGGCGGGATGTAGCCGTCATCGAGGTTCCTGAGGCCGTCGACCAGTTCACCGGCCGGTGGTTCGACGGCGAGGATCTTGACGTCGGGATTCTGCTCCTTCAGATAGCGCCCGACACCGAGCAGCGTGCCCGACGTACCCAGGCCGGCAACGAAGTGGGTGACCTCAGGGCAGTCGCGCCAGATCTCCGGGCCGGTGCCCTCATAGTGGGCCTTGGGATTGGCCGGATTGGCGTACTGGTAGAGGAACACCCACTCGGGATGCTCGGCGGCCAGCGCCCGGGCCCGGCGCACGGCGCCGTTTGATCCCTCCGCCCCCGGCGATTCGATGATCTCGGCGCCCCAGACCTCGAGCAGCTGGCGACGTTCGATGGACACGTTGGTGGCCAACACCACCTTGAGGTGGTAACCCTTCATCCGACACACCAGGGCCATTCCGATGCCGGTATTGCCTGACGACGGCTCGATCAACGTCTGCCCCGGCTGGAGCACACCGGTCCGTTCGGCCTCCTCGATCATCGACAGGGCGATGCGGTCCTTCACCGAACCGCCCGGGTTTTGACCCTCGAGTTTGATGAGGAGTCGCACTTCGGGATTCGGGCTCAGTTGGCTGATGTCCACCAACGGTGTGTTACCGATCAGCTCCAGTACGGAGCTGCGCGCCGTCATCGGAGCTGGTGCGCCCTGTCGGCGAACGCCCCTCCGGCCACCGCAGGCAGAATCGAGAGCTCGTCGGTCGCAGCCACCGGAGTGTCCTGGCCGGACAGATAGCGGACGTCGTCGTCGTTCAGGTAGACGTTGACGAACTTGTGCAGGGTGCCGTCCCCGTTGATCACCTGGCCGGCCAGTCCCGGGTGCTCCTGCTCGAGGGAGCGGAGGACCTCGCCGACCGTGGTCCCTTCGGTCGCCACCGTCTTGGCTCCTCCGGCGTGGGATCGCAGCACGGTAGGCAGGTTGACATTGACGGACACGGATTCTCCTTTGGTTCCCCGAGCCGGTCTGAGGGATCCGGCATGGTGGTTCTGCTACTAAGTGGTGCGACATCTGGCGTTCAGCCCCTGGTCACGGCACCCCGGCCGGGGGCAGGCACCGCCCTCTGGCAATAGCTGACTACTTCGGTTGGGATTCTACCGGGGTTGCACCCGGACCGGTTCCTCAGTGATCGACCCGTCCACGATCCGGTAGCTGCGTACCACCGGTTCGATGTCCCGCAGCGAGACCAGCACGTAGTGCCACCCGGGGTCAGGGGCTTGGGCCACGTCGGCGGGCGAAGGATACGCCTCTGTGTGAGTGTGCGAGTGGAACACCCCGATCATCGAGTGGCCGTTCGCCTCTGCGTCACGGTCGGCCCGCAGGTGTTCCTTCGGGTCGACCGTGTAGAGCTTGGCCGAAGCCGCCAGATTCCTCGTCGGATAGCAGGTGGCGGCCTCACCGGTCTCGAGGTCGCCGGCCAGCAGGCCGCAGGCTTCATCGGGCAGCCCGGTGAGGCAGTGGGCCACCATCCGATCGTGGACTGGCTTGGGAAGGGTCAGCATGGCGGTCCTCACGCTAGAGGACGCCGGGGCCGGGTCGGAGCGCGAATGATGCGTGATGCCGGTGGATCTGCGGGCGACTACCGTCCGAAGGGATGGCTGCTGCAAAGAAGAAGGGCGCGACGGGGGCCGGAGCCTCCGGGGGCGCCAAAGGGTCGGGCAAACAGGCCGCGGCGGAGATGAGCCGGCCGGTGGCCTCGAATCGTCGCGCCCGCCACGACTACGAGATCCTCGATACCGTCGAATGCGGGATGGTGCTCCAGGGCTCCGAGGTCAAGTCACTTCGGGCCGGTCGGATCGCCCTCCAGGACTCCTACGCCCGCATCATCGACGGCGAGATGTGGTTGTTCGGGGTCCATGTGCCCCCTTATGCCCAGGCCAACGGCTTCGGGGCCCACGATCCCGATCGGAAAAGGAAGCTCATGCTCCACCGCCGCCAGATCGACGAATGGATGGGTCGGTCCCAGCAGCAGTCGCTGACCATGGTGCCGCTGTCGATCTACTTCAAGGAGGGACGGGCCAAAGTGGAGATGGCGCTTGCCCGGGGACGCCGGCAGTACGACAAGCGCCATGCCATCGCCACCCGGGACGCAGGGCGAGAGGCGGCACGTGAGGCACGGGCCGCGTCCAAGGGCGGCTCGTTCCGGTAACCGGGGGCGGGCGGTAGGCTGGAGGGGTCGGTCGGACACTCGGTTCGGCCGTCTGACAGGGACGTGCAACCCAGGGGGTGACAGGCTTCGACTCTGGTCGTCGATGTGGGAGAAGCGAGCCGTGGTCTCCGGAGCCACGTTAAAGAGCCGGAACAAAAAATAAACGCCG
>JADGOF010000294.1 GCA_017883105.1 Acidimicrobiales bacterium | reverse complement strand
ACGGCGGTGCCACCCTCGGCCGGCTGCCACACCATCTCGCCGGCGGCGTTCTGGACCCACTCGCCCTCGGCCCACTCCTCGCCGGCGTAACCGGACTCCTCTTCAGCCAGCTGGGTCTCGCTCTTGATGTCGATGCGCCAACCGGTCAGCCGGGCGGCCAGGCGGGCGTTCTGCCCTTCCTTGCCGATGGCCAGGGACAGCTGGTAGTCACTCACGATCACCGTGGCTGTACCGGTGTCGTCGTCGAGACGGACCTCTCGCACACGGGCCGGAGCCAGCGCCGACTGGATGAGCTCCACCGGGTCGTCGGAGAAGGGCACCACGTCCACGCGTTCGCCGCGAAGCTCGTTGGTGACCATACGGACCCTCGAACCCCGGGCACCGACGCAGGCGCCCACCGGATCGACGTTGGGGTCGTTCGACCACACGGCGATCTTCGTGCGGTGGCCGGGCTCGCGGGCGGCGGCCTTGATCTCCACCGCTCCCGAGGAGATCTCTGGAACCTCCAGCTCGAAGAGTCGCTTGATCAGACCGGGATGGCTCCGGCTGACCACGATCTGCGGGCCCTTGGTGGTCTTGCGGACCTCGACGATGTACGCCTTCAGCCGCGCACCGTGCTCGTAACGCTCATAGGAGACCTGCTCCGCCTGGGGCAGCAGCGCCTCCACCTTGCCCAGGTCGAGCAGCGTGTACCGGTTGTCCGTCTGCTGGACGATGCCGGTGACGATGTCACCCTCACGACCCGCATACTCCTCGTACTTGAGGTCCCGCTCGACCTCACGGATGCGCTGCAGGATGACCTGCTTTGCCGTTTGGGCCGCGATCCGGCCGAAGTCGTCCGGGGTGTCGTCCCACTCGCGGATCACATTGCTGTCCTCGTCGAGCTCCTGTCCGTAGACCCGGATCTCCCCCGACTCGGGGTCGATGGTGACCACCGCCTCCTCGGCGGCGTCGGGCCGGCGCTTGTAGGCCGCCACCAGGGCGTTGGCCAGCGCGTCCAATAGTGTTTCAACCGAAATGCCCTTGTCACGGGCGATCTGACCCAGCGCATCAAGGAACTCGAAGTTCGTCTTGCTCATGGGGTAACGACCTGCTTCCTCTTCTCCGTCGACTTCGTCTGCACTGCTTTCCTCTGTTTGGTGGCCTTGGATGCCCCCCCGCCCGTACGCGCCTGTCCGCCCCACACGAACACCGTCCGGGCCCGGTCGATATCGGAGTAGGCCAGGCGGAGCCGTCCGTCGGGGGTGGCATCCACCGCCAGTTCGAGTCCATCGTCGTCGGCGGCCAGAAGTTCCCCCCGGAGCCGCCGGTCACCGGGCACCTGGGGACGGGTCTTGACCGACACCGTCTCGCCGACCGCCTTGACGAAATGGGCCGGCATGCGCAGGGTGCGCTCGACCCCGGGGCTCGATACTTCGAGTGTGTACTTGCCCGGGAGGGGATCGAGCTCGTCGAGCAGGGTGGAGACCGCCCGGTTGGCGTCCGTCAACGCCTCGAGGTCCACGCCACCCGCGCGATCGACGGTAACGAGCAGTACTCCCGACTTCAGCTCGACATCGACCAGCTCCAGGTTGGAGGCAACGACCACCGGCTCGAGTTCCGAGAAGAGATCATCGACCATGTGCGCTGCCTCCCTTCTGGTGTCCGTGTCGGTGGATGTGGTGTCTGCTGTATGTCGTCAGCCTGATTACCGTGGCCTGTCCTGCCCCTTCGGAGAGTGTTCCGGACCAAAAGAAAAGCGTGGGCTATCCGCCCACGCTCCATCAGCGTCACTTCACTCCAACCGAACGGCAGATCAGAAACTATAGCAGCGACCGTTGGGCACGTAAACGCCGTGACGTGCGAATTCTCCCGATTCTGCCTGTGGACAACAAGCTCGGCCGACTACTCGGAGACCAGGTCCTCCACCACCGCCTCCAGGGTGAGCTCCCGCTCCTCGCCGGTGGACCGGGACCTCCATTCGACGACCCCCCGGGCCAAGCCCTTGGCCCCGATGACCAGGCGGATCGGCAGCCCCAGAAGATCGGCGTCGGCGAACTTGACTCCCGGCGAGACATCCCGGTCGTCGTAGAGCACCTCGACACCCGCACCCACCAGGCGTTCGTAGAGCTGGTCGGCGGCCGCGGCCACCTCGGGGACCCGGCCGGCCCCCAGGGCGGCCAGATGCACCCGGAAGGGTGCCACCTCGCCCGGCCACACCAGTCCGCGGTCGTCATGGTGCTCTTCGGCCACCACGGCCAGCAGCCGGCTCACCCCCATGCCGTAGCAGCCCATGGAGAAAACCGCCTCGCCCCCCTCTTCGGCCACGAAGTTCGAACCGGGCATCACCTCGGAGTACTTGTAGCCCAACTGGAAGGTATGGGCGGCCTCGACCGAACGGACCAGCTCGATGGGCTCGCCGCAACGGGGACAGGGGTCACCGGTCACCACCTCGGCGAAGGAGCCCCACGCGTCGACCCGGAAGTCGCGGTCGACTACCACCCCCGAGAGGTGGTGGTCCGATCGGTTGGCCCCTACGATCCACGATCCGGGCCGGACCACCCCGACATCGGCTACCACCCTGATGCCCTGTTCCTGTTGGCCCACCGGTCCGATGTAGCCCTTGACCAACGAGGGGTGGGCGACGAAGTCCCCGTCCTCGAACAGCCGCCACCCACCGGGCAGGCGCACCTCCCGGTCACCGGGAATCAGGATCAGCGTGGGACGACCTTGGTCATCGACGGTGGCCATGCTCTTGAGCAGGTCACCGGCGCTGATCTCCGGATCCTCGAAGAAGGACACCACGTCGGCGATGCCGGGACGCCCGGGCGTGTGGTGCTGGACCACCTCGGGAGCCGGCGCGCCGTCCCCTCCGACCGCCGTCCCCTCGCCCCGGGTGGCCGCCTCCACGTTGGCGGCGTAGCCGCACGAGCAACAGGAGACGAAGTGGTCCTCGCCGACCACCGACGGCACCATGAATTCATGATTGACATCGCCGCCGATGGCTCCCGATGCCGCCTCCACCGGCGTGACATCGAGCGCCAATCGTTCGAAGATCCGGAGATAGGCGTCGAAGACGATCCGGTACGACTCCTGCATGGCTTCCTTGTCCACGTCGAACGAGTAGGCATCGGCCATGATCAGCTCACGGGTCCGCAGCAGGCCGAAGCGGGGCCGGGCCTCGTCGCGGAACTTCACCTGGATCTGGTAGACGGTAAGTGGTAGCTGCCGGTACGAATCGACCTCGGCCCCCACGGTCACCGTCACCACTTCTTCGTGGGTCGGGCCGAGCACGAATGTCCCACCCCGGCCGTCCACGGTCATGGTCGGCAGGGCGTCACTCCCGAACAGTGCCGCCCGGCCGCTCTGCTCCCACAACTCGATGGGATGGAGCGCGGGGAGGAGAAGCTCCTGACACCCGGCGGCATCGAGCTCCTCCCTGATCACACGCTCCACCCGGTGCAGCACCCGGAGCCCCAGCGGAAGGAACGTGTAGACGCCCGACGCCAATCGCCGGATGTAGCCGGCCCGCACCAGCAACTGGTGACTGGCCACTTCGGCATCGGCCGGTGCCTCACGAAGGGTGCGGACCAGAAGCCGGGACATACGCATGGGCGCAGATCCTACTGTCCGCCCTCACCGCTCCCGACTACCGGTGCGATGTCGGCCGGTTCCGCGGGCGACCGGCATTCTCGTGCTCCCACCGGCGGCCCCGGCGTCACCGGTCGTCCGTCAGGAGGAAGCGGGTGGGTCGTCGCCGAACCGCTTGCGGATCAGCGCCACCTTCGTCTCCGAGGCATTGGCGTCGGTGCCCTGGACATTGAGCAGCTCACGACGATCGGCTTCCGCCTCGGCCTCGGCGCCGGCATCGGCGGCGGCCAGTCGGGCCTCCACGCCGTCGGCCACCAGCCGTTCGGCTTCCGAGACCAGGGCCTCGACCATCTCGTCCTCGGGCACCACCCGGACGATCTTCCCCTTGATGAACAGGTGGCCCCGCTTGCGGCCGGC
>JADGOF010000293.1 GCA_017883105.1 Acidimicrobiales bacterium | reverse complement strand
AGCCAGTGCCATGGGTACCTCCGACCGCACCCGCTCGGGCGCCGAACACCGAGCCAGAACGACGGCTGTCTCCACCCTGGCCGCAGCGCAGAACGGCACTTCGGTTGCGCGCGTGCGATCGAGTCGCGACGTCGAACCTGACGTTCGGTAATCGGACGCGAGAATCCAGAGCCGCCGTTCTGACGCGGAGGGGTCCTGGCGGTCTCGACGTCGGCGCGCACGCAGATCGGGCGATCTGGCTGCGTGGCCCAGCCAAGGGAGACGGAGTTGTGACTCATGCTGACATCGCCTCGGTGGCTGACTGTCTGGGGGTCCAGGACAGCCGGTGGTGCCACGGCACGGTCGACGGCTTCTCCGTCTGCCAACCCGCAGCTGATGAGCTGGATGGCCGTGTTCAACCCCGGAGCTGCTGATCCTCACGTGGGACGCCCGTCCGCTCAGGCCCCGGCCGGTCAGTGGCCCGGCGGCTCGTGTGACGTCTTTAGGATGACGGGAAGATGAGGAAACGTTCCGTCTGGAAGATCGTCGGGCTCGCCGGCCTGGCCGGTGTCGCCGCCACCGGCGTGGCTGTCGTCCGTTCGGAACGCCGACGCAGGGCTTACACGCCCGACGACGTGCGGATCCGACTGCACCAGCGGGTCGCGGCCATCGCGGCGATCACGGATGCCGCCCCGGTGGTGAGCCTCCCGGCCGCTCAGCCAGAGCGCTTCCGCCGCGTGCGCCGCGTGCGGCACCTGGCCGGAAAGTCGTTCCAGTTCGTGCGCCGTGGCTGAACCGCTCAGCCTGGATGACGCTGTCGAACTGACACGCACCGGGGACCTGTGGCTGTTCCGGGGCCCGAGCGCCGCCGACCACGCCATCCGAGTTTTCACCAACAGCCCCGTCAACCATGTGGGCGTGGCGGTCGTACTCGAGGACCTCCCGCCGCTGATGTGGCATGCCGAACTGGGCCACTCGCTGCTTGACGTTTGGAGCGGCACCTACCACCGGGGCGTGCAGCTGCACGACCTGCGGGGGGCGGTAACCACCTGGATGGACCGCTACCATCAGAGCGCCTGGCTCCGCCAACTGCACGCCGAGGTGACCCCGGAGATGGAGGACGCTCTGCTGACGGAGATCGCCCGTAAGGACGGCACCCCGTTCCCGGCCACGCTCGCCCTGGCCGGCCGTTGGGCCCGGGGGCGGATTCGCCGCCCGGCCGACGTCGAGGCCAGCTACTGCGCCGAGGTTGTCGCCGGCACCTATCAGGCCATGGGCCTTCTCGCCGACAACCGCCCGGCCAACTGGTACGACCCCGGCCGCTTCTGGAGCGGCGACCACCTCGAGCTTCTTCAGGGCGCCCGTCTGGGCGAGGAGATCACCGTGGCTGGGGCCCGCCCTACCCGAGCCGCCCAGGCCCCGGCCTGGGGCGGCGCTGACACCCGCTAGGCGCTGTCGGAGTCACTTGCCGTTGGGGCAGGGTAACTCTTCGACGAGGTAGGAGCCGATCGCCCAGGCCGACACCGCCGCCTGATCTCGCAGGGCTGAACCGTATGGGCGTCCGATGGCCCTGAATGCCTGCTATGGCTGCCGGACGGCGAAGGAGGCCGGAGTTGCCCCACATCGGCTCGGCGTTCCCCGAGCTAGCCGAGGAACCGGCCGGATACGAGAAGTCCTCCGGAGCTTTGAGATTCCCCGTCGATCAGCCCCTGCCCCCCAAGCTGGTCGAGAAGCTGATCGCGGTGCAGCTACAGCAGGCCTTCCCACAAATACCTGGAGACAGAATGGATCGTTCTGCGCATCCACCAGTCGACGCTTTCCGCCGACTTCGTCCCGCACGGGACGCTCGAAGGATTGCTGAAGATCAGCAGGTCACATGGAGGACAGCATTGGTGCCTTCCGAGTCCTTCTCCAGCAGCGCGATGGCATCGGCGGTTGGCAAGGACACGAGTTCCACGCCGCGCCTCTCGGCTTCTCGCCTCAGCTCCGGGACAAGCGGGAGGGCGCCTTGTGCTCCGGTCCCGACCACGAGACGACGGCAGTCCCACGGGATCTTCCCAGAGAGCGACAGCGGCGTTTGACCATACGCGGAGCGGAACTGTCGGGACGCCTTCTTGTCGCGCTTTCGGATGACGTCCCTGTCGAGCACCACGTCGTGGTCGTAGGTCTTGCCGTCGATTTGGATCGAGCCGAACGCGAAACTCTCGAAGCGCACCGCCTCTGAGTTTGCTCCTAGCCGTGCTCGATGTCCACCCGCCAGGGGGCACCGGTGAAGGACCCCGAGCCGATCGACTCCTCGCGGCGCGCACAGAACCGGGCAGCATTGGTCGGCAGCGGCGAGCACCCCGGTTTGCGCTGCCCACGCACCAAGTTCGCCGATCGGCGGCGACTGCCCTCCAGCACCCGAACCATCGATCTGGCGTGCTCGGGGGCCAATCGCAATTTGCGGCCCGACCGCTCGGATGGAGCGATCTGAAGCGCTTGCTGGAGCAAGCAGGCGCCCCAGCACCGTGCAAGATACCGATCCCCAAGCCGGTGATCAGTCACCGGCTGACATGATCGGAGAATGGAACGACCCGGCAGACGCCGAGTGATCTTGATGGGGAGCATCGCTGCTGCGGTGCTTGTGGCCGCGGGGATCTGGGCATTCTGGGGTTCGATTGATCCCTCTGGTGACCCAGACGGGAAGGTGATGGCACAGCTCACGTCAACGGTGACGGCACTCCCGGGGTACGGCACTCCGGCGTTGCCATGGGTGAATCAGATACCTCCGTCCCTCAATGCCTCCTACATCATCAAGATGGAGCCTCATCAGGACAGTTGCGACGGGAGGGCTGGTACTCAGGGGTGGTCTCAGGTCGTCGTTCAGGCGGGGTTCCACTGGAATAGTGGCTTGCCCCTACTAGTCGCCCACATGGACCCCCGACTCGCCAAGTTGGGTTGGAAGGTGTTTCCTCAGCCATCGACTGCATATCCGCCAACCGCAACGTGGGCCAAGACGCTAGGGACCGGCGGTCATGGATTCCTCGGCGTTACTCAAGAAGGTGGAATGAACTCTTCCGATTGGGAGCTTGTTGCCACTGGCGACCCGACTGGCAAGGCAGCGAGTGGATGCTGACGACAGGCGCAACAAGGTAACGAGCGGCGTCACCGAAGTACTTCAGTGACACACCGACCCGGCGTTGTCAGTTCGAAATGGGAGGCAGGGGATCAAAGGAGTTGGCTGACGACCGGCTCGACCTCCTGCCCAGCGACAATGGATTCGAGCCTTCCTCCTGCTGCCTCGGCCATGGGGACAAAATAGGCAGCGATAGCTGCAGACCGTGACTCGTTCGCACTCGGGACGACAGTGAGGATTTGGAGTCGGAGTCCACCTGAGGTTGCGCTGGCGGCCTCCCGTCGGGCCGCATCAAGACTCTGCTCAATCGGCGGTTCCATGAAGAAAGGTTGAGTGCCTCCAGTGTGGTGGGCACTGGGGAGGCTGTACGTCAGAAGCAGGATTTGGTCACTCCCAGTCGTCCGAGCCGCCCCCCGAGCAACCAGCAAGGCATGTTGCAAGTTCGATCCGTAGACCGGATCTGGGCCAGCCGCCATGGCCTCTTCTAGGGACGCAGCTCGTGCAACTTCCGAGTAGGTGATCACCGTCGAAAGGCGTGGTCCGAGCTGCCGGGAGATCTCGGCCACCAAGAGATTCCGTGTCTCAAACAACTCCCAAATGTGATCTGGGTAGATCAGCGAGCGATCCACGAGGAGAGTCGTAGGCACCAGGCCAGTATCCCGTCAGACCGCCATCCCGTCTAGCGCAAAAGCTGACGGCCCAAAGTGTCTGTCCCACCGTCCCGGCAGCGATAGGGGGCACGACACGGACTTAGTAGTTCGAAGTACTGCCCTTGTCGTTCACTGCCATGCAGTAGTTCGGCTTGGCACACGAAACCGAAACGGTGGCGTATCCGGGTCCAGGGAACACACTGACCGGATTCGACCAGTGACCCTGGTGCCAACTCGCAGCAAG
>JADGOF010000017.1 GCA_017883105.1 Acidimicrobiales bacterium | reverse complement strand
GGGAAGCCTCGGATTCAACCTGCAGGATCACTTCCAAGCAGTGGCCCTCGAATCACTACGGAATCGCCGAGGAGACCCCCAACGCGTGCCTTCGGCTCTTCGTTCCCCTCTGGAGTCGGTTGCGGGTCTATTGGCGACGCCGAAGCCGAGCCAGGTGACCCCGGCCTCGCCGAATGCAGTGCGGCAGACTCGGCCGCAGCGGACCCGTTGGTGGATGCGGTGGAGCCGGAGGCGCCGCTGAATCCCCCATCCGGGCCCGGGCCCGGATCGACCTCGGTCGACCCGGTGGCTTCGGACCCGGCCCGACGCAGATCGAGGCGCCGTCGGAAGAACTCCTGCAGCCGCTGGTAGGGAGCCTTGCGTTCGAACTCGAGCGACGCATAGGCCAGTCCGCCGAAGGGAATAGGGAGCCAGAAGTTCACCGCCCGATAGGCCAGCACCCCGGACAGCGCCTCGCCGGCGGTCGGCCCGAATCCGGTGATCATCGACACCAGGACGAATTCGACAACACCCAGTCCACCCGGCGTGATCGGGATGGCCGCCAGGATGTTGGCCAGGCCATACGCGGTGAGCAGGTCGATGGGGGAGATGAAGTGACTGAAGGCGGCCACGAAGACCCACAGTGACGCGGCATCGAGGATCCAGTTGGCCGCGGCCCATCCGATCGCCCGCCGGGTGAGGGCCCGGTTCTGCATGAGGCCGGCAAACCGCTCGGCTAGGCGTTCCACCAGGGCGGTCGTCCGGTCGGCATCGAGGAACCGGATCCGGCCGGAGAGCTTCCGGATGATCCGACTGGCCCGTTGCTGGCCCCGGGTCAGCAGGTAGAAGAGCCCGCCGAAGGCGCCGAGGAGGATGACGCCGACACCGGCGGCGACCATGACCAACACCGACCCGGATACGGACTGGCCACCGTGGAGGCTGGCCGGCGCATGGAAGCCGTGGACCAACAGAAACGCGACCAGCGAGAACCAGAACATCACGTTGAGGACGACCGCCGAGCCGATGCCCTGGGTACCGAGGGCGAACCCGGCGTCAGAGCCGGTCACCCCGGACTGGGTGAGGAGGCGGTAACCGAGGGCGGCTCCCGGAGCCGTGCCGCCGGGCGAGACGTGACTGAGGGCCAGGGTGGACATGTTGATGCGGAACAACCGGAATCTGTGGGGCCCGTCACTGGGGAGAACGGCATGGGTCAGCTGGGTATAGGCGGCCAGGGCGGCGACCTCAAGGAGCACTCCCAGCGCCAGGTAGGCGATGTGGATGTGGGCGAGCGTCGAGACTTCGGCTCGGTGGCTGGCCAGCAAGGGAAGGGCGACATAGAAGATGAACAGGAACACGACCAGGGTGCCGACACTGATGCGCACATCGCGACGGACGAAAGGTCCCCGGTGCCACCATCGGTGGTGGGGATGAGCGCCTGCCTTCTCGGACACCATCGCCTGTATGTTCCCACGCCTGGCCCTTCGGACCTGACATGCTGACACCGTGGTCGACAACGTGAAGAACGGGGACGGGGAACCCGGTCCCGCCGGCAGCGCCGGAGGTGCCTCCAAATCGCTTTCCCCTTCAGGTGTCCCCTCCCCGAGTGATTCGACCCCTACCGGGCTCACCACGGTGATCAACGAGACGCCGGTGGAGCGGCTCGACCGCGAGGTCGGGCCGGACGCCCCCCGTCGGGAGCGCTTGTTCGCCGCGGCCTCCGCCAAGGGCGTGCCGCTGCGGACCATCCTGACCATCGACGCCGTGGTCATCGTCACCTGGGTGCTCTATCGACTCCTCGGCCGGTTGCGTGAGGTCATCCTGTGGACGCTCATCGCGGCGTTTGTGGCCTTGGTGCTGAACCCTTCGGTGGTCTTCCTCCAGCGTCATCGCATGCGGCGGGGAACGGCCGTAGCCATCGTGTTCGCCGTGGCCGTGATGTTCTTCGCCGGGCTGGTTGCCCTGTTCGGCTACCCGTTGGTCAACTCGATCACCCATGTAGCAGAACGCCTCCCGACCATGGTCGACCAGGTCCAGAAGGGCCACGGCTGGCTGGCCCACACGCTCAAACGGTTGGGACTGCTCTCCTGGGTGCAGAAGAACGCGCCGAAACTGAAGACGGCCGCCAACAACCTCGGGAAGCCGGCCCTCACGGTGGGGGCCAACCTGGGCAAGGCGGTGGCCTCGACCATGCTGGCCTTCACCAGCATCGCCTTCCTGTCCATCTTTATGCTCCTGGAGGCGCCCAACCTGCGCAAGGGCCTCCTCGGCTCCCTGCGCCCCAACCGGCGCCGCACGGTTGAGGACATCGCCCACTCCGTGTCCCGGTCGGTGACCTCCTACGTGTTGGGCGCCATCTCGCTGTCGATCCTCTTCGGTGTCGTGGTGCTGGTAACCATGCTGATCCTCGGGGTGCCGTTCGCTCTTCTGATCGCCCTGTGGGTCGCCCTGGTGGCGATCATCCCCCTGGTGGGCGGCCTGATCGCCGGGGTGCCCAGTGTGTTCCTGGCCTTCCTGCACTCACCGACGGCCGGCGTGGTGATGTTGACCGTGTTCATCGGGTTCCAGCTGGTGGAGAACCATTTCCTGTATCCGGTGGTCATGAGTCGGACGGTGCGGATGAACCCCTTGTGGGTCCTGCTCGCCGTTCTGGTCGGGGCCAATCTCGGAGGGGTGTTCGGATCGTCCCTGGGGGCGTTGGCCGGTGCCCTGGTGGCCATTCCTGTCGGCGGTGCGATCCAGGTGATCTTCCGGGAGATATGGCAGCAGACCAGGGCCGCCGGACCCGGTAGTGCCTCTGGGCTGGGACTTCCGACCGACCCGGGTGCGGGACCGGCTGAATGGTCCAAGGCGGGATCGGTTGGGGGCGCTGTCGGTGACGACTCCGAGGTGCCGGTGGTTGTCGTCCCGGCCACCGATGCGTGACCCATCCGTAGCCCGCCCGCACCGGGGCCCACGAAGCCCGGGTCCGGTGACCCAGATGATCTGGGGCACGTCTCGTAAGCTGCGGACATGGATGTCCTTGTCGTGCTGCCAACATTCAACGAATCAGAGAACATCGACCGTGTCCTGCGACGGATACGAGGCGCGCTCGGTGACGCCACCATCCTGGTGGTCGACGACGGCAGTCCCGATGGGACGGCGGACATCGCTGAGACCATCGGCAAGGAGCTCGGCAACATCGAAGTAATGCGCCGGCACGAGAAGTCCGGCCTGGGAAGCGCCTACCGGGCCGGATTCCGCTGGGGCCTCGACCGTGGATTCGACGCCTGCATCGAGATGGATGCGGACCTGTCGCACGAGCCCGAGGCGCTACCCGAGCTGGTGGCCCCTCTGTCAGAAGGACACGATTTGGCCATCGGTTCGCGGTATGTGCCTGGCGGCTCGATCCCCAACTGGGCCTGGCACCGACGCCTTCTGTCCCGGGGAGGCAACGTCTACGCGTCGACGCTGCTCGGGTTGGGGGTCGCCGACTCAACCTCCGGATTCCGGGCGTATTCGGCGTCCATCCTCGACCGCATCGACCTCGAGGACATCAAGGCCGAGGGCTACGGGTTCCAGATCGAGATGACCTACGAGGCCAAACGGGCCGGAGCTGCGGTGGTCGAAGTCCCCATCCGGTTCGTCGACCGGGTGGACGGGGAATCGAAGATGTCGATGTCCATCGTGGTCGAGGCACTGGGGCTGGTGACCTGGTGGGGCCTGCAACGAGCGGTGGCAAGCCTTCGCAGCCGCCCCCGACCTGCGCACACCTGAGACCGGACCAGTGAACGGCAGCGCCAGCATCCTGGTGGTCGACGATGAGCCGTACATCACCGATGTCCTGACCGCCGCCCTGCACTTCGAGGGGTTCGACACCGGCGAGGCCACCTCCGGTCACCAGGCGCTGGCCAAGGCCCGGGTCGGCGGGTACGACCTGATCATCCTCGATGTGATGTTGCCCGATATCGACGGACTGGAGGTCTGCCGGCAACTGCGGGCCGAAAAGATCTCCAGTCCCGTCCTCTTCCTGACCGCACGCGATGCCGAATCCGGCAAATTGGCCGGGCTGGAACACGGAGATGACTACGTCACCAAGCCCTTCAGCATCGACGAGATAGTGGCCAGGATCCGTGCCGTGTTGTGCCGGGCGGCGAGGGAGGATCACGGCGACCCCGAGCGCCTCCGCCTGTCCGACCTCGTGGTGGACGTCGGGACCCACGAACTCTGGCGTGGCGGCAAATCGATCGAGTTGACCGCTACCGAGTTCAATCTGCTCCTCTTCCTGCTACGCCACCCCCGGCAAGTGTTGTCCAAGGACCAGATCCTCGCTGCTGTGTGGGAGAACAGCTTCGTCGGGGACTCCAACATCGTGGAGATCTACATCTCCTATCTGCGCAAGAAGATCGATGGCTTCGATCCTCCGCTGATTCACACGATCCGTCGGGTGGGCTACACGCTCCGTGAACCGAAAACGTGAAACTGCGCCACCGAATGGTCGCCACCATGATCGTCTTGGTGGCTGTCGGTGTCATCGCGGTCGACGCCATCACCTGGAACTCGCTTCGCTCCTACCTCTATGGACAGGTGGATGCCCAGCTCACTACGGCCAGTGGCCAGGTGGCCAGGTACGTGTTGCACAACGGAGAGCGGGGCGTTCCGATCGCCGCCGGCATCCGGGCGAGGGTGAGCCCCGGTATCTTCGCCGAGCTGATCGATTCCAGCGGGAAGGTAGTGGTGGCCAAGCCGTCGGTATCCCGTGTGCGGAACGATCCTGCACCCCGACTGCCGGTGCCGCTGCCGACCTGACCAGCTCTCGACCCCGACCAGGCAGCCCCAGGCGATCAGACCTATCAGCCGGACGCGACGGCCCTCACCGTGCCGTCCACGGGGCGCAACGGGCCCACGTACCGATTGGAGGCGTCGTCACTGTCCGATCCCTGGTGGTGGCCACCCGGCTGGATTCGGTGAACGCCACTCTGGCGTCCCTGCGCACCACCGAGCTGTTCGTCTCCATCGGCCTGCTGGTGTCCCTTCTGGTGTTGACGACCCTGCTGGTCCGCCTGGGTCTCCGACCTCTCGAGGACATGACCAGGGAAGCGGACGCCATTGCTGCCGGAGATCTCACCCGCCGCGTGCAGCCCACCGAGGGAAACAGTGAGATTGCCCGATTGGGCCGGGCCCTCAACGGCATGTTGTCCCAGATCGAACGGGCCTTTGCCCAGCGGACGCGGTCGGAGGAGCGGTTGCGCAGTTTTCTGGCGGACGCCTCACATGAGCTGCGCACCCCACTGACCGCCATTCGGGGCTATGCCGAGCTACTCCAAAAGGACGCCCTCGGGGATCCGGTGGCACGGGAGCGGGCATTGTCCCGCATCGAAGGGGAGGCGGCCCGCATGGGGGATCTGGTCGGTGATCTGGCCATCCTCGCCCGTGAAGGTGAGGGCCCCGAGCCGGCCCGGCACCGGGTCGACCTGGCCGCGGTGGCCTTGGACGCCGTGGCCGACGCCCAGACCGTCGACTCCAGCCGCACCATCGAGTTCGCTGCATCCACCGAGGTTCCGGTGGCCGGCGACAATGCCCGACTCGGGCAGATGGCCCACAATCTGGTGGCCAACGCCATGCGCCACACGCCGGCAGGGACGCCGATTGAGGTGTCCGCCTTGGTCCGGGGTGAACGGGCGGTGCTGCAGGTTCGAGACCACGGCCAGGGCATGTCGGCCGATGAGGCCAGTCGGGTTTTCGACCGCTTCTACCGGGGTGATGCCGAGCGGCTCGACGGCGGGTCCGGCCTGGGCCTGTTCATCGTTGCCAGTCTGGCCCGCAGCTTCGGGGGCAAGGCGACGGTGGCGACGGCGCCCGGGGAGGGAGCCACCTTCGAGGTGGTGTTACCCCTGTTCGGCGGTGGACCGGCCCCGGCGGGCAGAGGCGCCAGGGAGGGCCGCGATGCTTTCGTCGATTGACACGGGGACCGGACCTCCCGTGGTGCTACTCCACGGCCAACCGGGGACCGGTGCCTCATGGGATCCGGTCATTCGACTACTCGAGCCCGGGCATCGGGTCCTGGCTCCCGATCGGATCGGCTACGGCTCATCCACCGGGGAGGCGAAGGGTTTGATCGGCAACGCAGAGCTCATCGCCTCGTTCCTCGAGGAACGCCGGGCCGGGCCGGCGACCGTGGTGGCCCACAGTTGGGCAGGAGGCGTCGCCGTCCTGTTGGCGCATCGCCACCCGCGGGTGGTGTCGAACCTGATTCTGGTGGGGGCGGCGTGTACCCCCGACAGCCTGGATACCATCGACTGGCTCCTGACGATCCCGGGAGTCGGGAATGCGCTGACGACGGCCGGACTGATCGCCATCGACAGTGTGCTCCCCCGGATGCGGAGCTGGCTCCGCTACGTGCCGGTCCGCTACCGCGAACGAATCGCCACGTCCTTGCCCAACGAGCCGGGCCTCATCAGCGGGCGCGGCAGTAGCGGTGGGTTCGCCAGGCAGAAACGGTCCTTCATGACCGAGCAGCGGGCGCTCGGCGAGGAGATGCCCACAGTGGCAGCGGCACTGGCAGAGCTCCAAGTGCCGGTGGTCATAGTGTCCGGTGCCTGGGACCTGGTGGTGCGTCCTTCGGCGGCGGCCAGTCTCGCCCGGGCCATCCCCGGATCGGAGCTCATTCACTTTCCGCGTTCAGGTCACTTCGTCGCCCGGGATGCGGCCGAGGAGTTGGCCGAGGTGATAAGGGCACGGGCGAGAGTCCACCGGGGCCCAATGCCCGGGTAAGCGATCAGACTGCCGCAGCCTGTGGTTCCGTGCCCTGCGTCGTGGAGAACGGTTGGCCCGGTGCCAGGGCGTCGAACACCGCGGTGAACTTGAGATTGGCTTCGGCCAACTCGGCGTCCGGTTGCGAACCGTCGACGATCCCTACACCGGCAGACAATCGGGCCGAACGGTCACGGACGGTCATGGCCCGGATGCCCACCATCCAGGTGCCGTCGCCGCGGGCGTCGAGGTACCCCACCGGACCGGCGTAGGTGCCCCTCGGCCGAGGCTCAAGGTCGGCGATCATCCGCCGGGCAGCCTCGGCGGGCACGCCGCCGACCGCCGGAGTCGGGTGGAGGGCTGCAACCAGTTCGAGGGACGTGGGGACAGTGCCGTCACCCGTGGCCTTCAGGCTGCCGGAGATGGAGGTGCCCAGGTGGGTGATGTTGTGCAGGTGGACCAGATCGGGATGCGAGGGAACGGTGAGCGTGGAGCAGAGCGGGTCGAGCTCCGCTTTGATGGCATCGACCACCAGTTGGTGCTCCACGCTGTCCTTGGTGGATTCGAGCAGCTCGGACGGGAGCGTTTCGCTCGACGTTCCCGCGTACCGTTCCGTGGTGCCGGCCAGGGGCCGGCACCGGATGTCCGGACCGGACCGGTGGATCAGGAGCTCCGGGCTGGCTCCGACGAACTGCCCGTCGGAGGTGGGCATCGAGAAGACTGCGCAGTTGGGTTCGAGGCGACCCCAACGGGCGAGCAGTTCGGACACGGCGATCGGGTCGACCATGGACACGTCGACGTGTCGGGCCAATACCACCTTGACCAGGTCGTGGCGATGGATGGCCTCCACCGACCGGGCAACCATGTTCCGGAAGTGATCATCGGAGGTGAGCGGTTCGATGCTGGAGGCGACCGAGGTGCCACCTGGTGTCAGTGCATCCTCACCCTGCTCGATTAGTCGCCGGAGCAGCTGACGTTGCTGATCGAGCGATGAGGGAAGGCTGGCCCGGTCGTCGGCGACGACCGTGAGCCACTCTCGCCCGTCCACCTCCTTGCCGTAGATGATGGAAGGAAGTAGCAAGGCAGCGGGGGCCGACGAGTCGAATGGATGGGCCCCGAAGCCGATCACACCACTCCCGCCGGCGAGCACCAGGTCCTCGCACTCGACGGACGCCAGCGATGCACCGGCCCGCCGGACATCGGCGGAGGAGCCGAGGCCGCCGGGGATGGCGATGGTCCACAGGGGCCCTGTTCCGACCAGCACCCGGGATTCGGAATGGAAGAGGATGCCGGTGTCACCGGCCAGTGCGAAGGGATCGACCGGGGGACCCGGCCCGAGCGGAAACCGGATGGCGAACAGTGGAGGGAGGAAGGGAGACACGGCCGGGATGTTCATCGACGACCTGTTCGGGTAGCGGTGATCAGTTGGCTCAGCCCTCCCGAGAGCGCCCGTCGGTTGACCGCGGAGAAGCCGCAGTCGGTGAGCATGGAACGCAGTTCCGGAGTCGGGGGGAGATAGGCGGTGGACTTGGGAAGGTAGCGATAGGCGGCCCGGTCGGAGAACAGGCCGCCGATGATCGGGACCACCCGTCGGAACCAGATTCGGTGCCCGATGCGGAGGAGGCCGGAATCGGGCTCTGCCACTTCGAGCAGGCTGATCCTGCCGCCCGGGCGCACTACACGGCTGAACTCTGCGAACACGGTGCCGAGATCGGTGAAATTGCGGAGAGCGTATCCGCAGGTGATGCCGTCAACCGACTGGTCCGCCACCGGGAGCAAAGCCCCGTCGGCCTGGGCCAACGCCTCACCGGTGTGGTTGGCCGCCAACATTCCCCAGGAAAGGTCCATGCCGAAAGGTCGGAGACCGGCCTCGCTCAGGATCTTCAGAAAATCACCCGTCCCGCAGGCCAGGTCGAGCACACGTGAACCGACGGGCAGTCCCAGGGCCCTGGTCGACTGCTTGCGCCACCGGACGTCGAGTCCGAAGGTCATCATTCGATTGACCAGGTCATAGCGGGGGGCGATGGCGTCGAACATCGAGCGGACCAGCACAGTCTTCTCCCGTCCGCTGGGGAGATCGAATTGAGCAGCGCGAGCGGCAGCCTCCAGGGCAGCCGTCTGACTGCTGGACGGTCGGTCCGTCATCGGATGGCTGTCGGGGTGCCGGCCGTCGGGCCCGGGCCTGCCCCGGATCCGTCCACTTCGACCTGGTCCCAGATGGCCCGCCGTTCTTCGACCGAGCCGACCTGTTCCACATGGTCGAGCGCGGCCTTCACCAGGGTGCGGGTGAAGTGGTGGCCAACCAGGGTGTTGACCGCCGGCAGCAGCTCGGAGTAGGCGTGCAGCAGTCGGTCGACGTCCGGGGCGTGCCCTCCGTCGACCGGCGCCCCAGGTCGTTGTGGTCTCCCGGCGCCGGTCTGACCGCTCTGGCGGAGGGGTCCCCGCACGTACGTGGAGAACATGGTCACCGCTTCCTCGGCCACCGTCACCGTCGCCTCGTGATGCCGGCGAGCCAATTCGAGGAGAGCGGAGAGCGGGATACCCCACTCCAGGAGGAGGAGACCGGCCTTGGACGCGGCGACATCCTCTCTCGTATAGCGATCCTGGATGCCGATCCGACGCGGGACAAGGAGGCCTTCGGCTTCGATGGCTTTGAGCAGGGCCAGGGGCACGCCGGTCTGCTCGGCCAGTTCGGCGAGGGAGAAGGTCTGTTCGTCTCCCGGCGCCGGCCCGTGGGCGGCCGTGCCTGCCGGGCCACGGTCAGGGCCTGGGCCTGGGCGACAGTCAGGGTCACGGTCAGGACCGGGGGCCGCATCGGCGTGGTCAGAGCCGGCACCCAGCCCCGAGAGCTCGCTGACCAGCGCTTCGTCGGCGGCGTCGAGGTCACCGCTGACCAGTCGCGCGATGGTGGCCAACGTGAATCCACGTTGCTGCAACGTCCTGACCCGGGCCAGGCGTTGGAGGTGGCTGTTGTCGTACCAGGCCACACGGCCCTGGCGCCGAGGAGGTTCGAGAATCCCCTTGCTCTGGTAGTAGCGAATGGTGTCTACGGACACATCGGCGTGGACCGACAGCTGTTCAACCCGCATCTCCATGCCCGACACTCTAGGAGTAATCGCTTCAATTGTACGAGCTAGGGCCTCGGACAACAGGAGGCAGGAACCGGGGGAGCTGAGGAACCGGTCCGCAGGGTCACCGGGAGACGATTCCGTTCTGGAGCCCGATCAGCAGACGGTCGGCAACGCGTGGGTGGAGGTCGGAGCCGTTCAGTGGAAGTAGCGGTAGACCACCTGTGCCACGCAGCTCGGCTTGGCGGAGCCTTCGGTCTCAAGGGTCAGATCCAGCACCACCTGGACCCCGCCGGAGACGTCTTCCACCTCGGCCACGGCTGCACCCAGGCGCAGGTTGCTCCCAACCGGTACCGGGGCCGGAAAGCGGACCTTGTTGCATCCATAGTTCACGCCCATGGTCATACCCTCCACCACCAGGACTTCTCCGAGGAACACCGGAGCCAGGGAGAGGGTCAGGTAGCCGTGGGCGATGGCCGTCCCGAAGGGCCCGTCCTTGGCCCGCTCGGGATCGACATGGATCCACTGGTGGTCGCCGGTGGCGTCGGCGAAAAGATTGATCTGGTCCTGGTCGATGCGGTGCCACTCGCTGTATCCGAGGTGTTGTCCGACCAGATCGTGAAATGTTTCGATGCCCTGCACGGTGGTTGCCATGGCCCAGACTGTACGGGAGGAGCGCCCCGCCCCACCACCCCTGGTCATCGGGGCCCAGGGTGGTGGGTGTCACACCCGCGGGCGATTGAGTGAGGGCCTCCTACGCCGAAACATCAGTGCCTCCTCAATGTGATCCGGTCGATACGCTGCATCCGTGGACGGCGAGCACCAACACAGAAACCTCCACGGGGGAGGAGCCCGGGCTGCCGTCTTCGGGGTGAGCGACGGTCTGGTCTCCAACGTCGCCCTCATCTTGGGAATGGCCGGGGCGCATGCACCGGTGGGTGCCGTCCGGCTCGCCGGCATCGCCGGACTGATCGCCGGCTCCTTCTCGATGGCCGCCGGGGAGTACATCTCCATGCGGGCCCAGTCGGAGCTGATGCTTCGGGAACTGGAAGTCGAACGGCAGGCCATCCATCTCGATCCCGAGGACGAGCGGAAGGAGCTCGCGGCCATCTACGAGAGTCGCGGCATCGACTCGGCCATGGCCGCCGAGCTCTCCGCAAAGATGATGCGGGATCCGGAATTGGCCCTCGAGACCCATGCCCGGGAGGAGTTGGGCATCAATCCCGAGGAGACCGGCAATCCCTTCCAGGCGGCCGGCTCTTCGTTTGTCATGTTTGCCCTCGGAGCCTTCGTGCCCCTCATCCCGTGGCTGATCACCGAGGGCACCACAGCCACCATCTGGTCGGTCGTCCTCGGCGCCGTCGGCGCGTTCGGTGTCGGCGCCGCGCTGGCCCATTTCACCGGCCGCTCGTGGCTGTGGTCAGCCAGCCGGCAGCTGCTCATCTCGGGGATTGCCGCCGCGGTCACCTACTCCGTGGGGTACTTCATCGGCGTCGGGTGAGTGGCGGTGTCGGTCCCGTAGACATCAGCTCATTCGTCGCCCACTTCGATCCCCAGCGCCACAGCGGTGATGACGCCGCACTCCTTGTGTCGTGGTTCACCAAGGGGGAACGTCACCGTGCAGCCGCCAAGACCCTGGCTACCACCCGTGCTGCAGCCTCCCATCTGCACACCCAATGGGGTCGCAAGACCCCCGCGCACTGGCTGGCGGGGGTGACCGGTGAGTCGGTTGGCCAAGCCATCGAGTTGCTGCGCCTCGGCGAGGCCATCGAAGAGCATCCCGGGGTGGGGCATGCCTATCAGAACGGGAAGCTGTCGGCGTCGGGGGCGAAGGCGGTGGCTGGTGCCGTCGAAGTCATCCGGGCGAGCGAGGGCGAGCTGCTGGAAGTGGCGGAGCGTGAGTCTCTCACCCGTCTCCGCCACCGCTGTCTGCAAGCCAAGGCCGAGGATCGGTCGCAGGCCGATGCCGCAAAGACCTACCAGGCGAGCCAGGCCGCTCGACACTGTCGAACATGGACCGACAGCGAAGTGGCCCTCCGTCTGGAGGTGAGCTTCACGCCCGATGCCGGTGCGTCCCTTCTCGCGTCACAGGAACGCGAGTGCAATCGAGCCTTCGAGGAGGCCCGGAGAAGCGGACGGCGCGAGCCCCGCGACGCCTACCGGGCCGACGCCCTGGTGACCTTGATCACCGGCAGGGGGATCGTCGGCGACCAGGAGTCCTCCGGTTCCTCCGCCGACAGGCCTGGTCGCCCCGCGGCCTCTGCGCCGACGGGTCCGTCCGATCCCGGTGGCGCGTCCGTTGCCGGCAGCGCGATCATCCCGGCCCTCAGTACAACGAGGAGAGGAGGCGTGCGCCCGACCCGAAGGCCGTGGTGCATCTGCGGGTCGACCTCGATGCGCCGAGACGGGGGAGTGTGGGCACCAGCGAGACCTGTGGGATACCCGGGGTGGGTCCCGTCCCGATCAAGACGGCCCGAGAGCTGCTGGGGGAAGCCCTCACCCAACTGGTCATTACCAACGGCGTCGATGTGACCACCATCTGCCATCTGGGACGATCCAGTCCGGCACCGTTGAAGACGGCGCTCATCGAACGAGATCGGACCTGTATCGTCCCTGGCTGTGATGTGACCAACGGACTCGAGATCGACCACTGGACGGTGTCCTTCGCCGACGGAGGACTGGCTTCTCCGGCTAATCCGGCTCGTCTCTGCGGACACCACCACTACCTGCGGACGCACCAGGGGTTCCAACTCGGAGGCGGGCCGGGGAGATGGTCTTGGACCCCGCCGGTGCAACCAGGTTCGGCCACCACATCCGGTCGATCCAGCCTAACGACCGATGAAGGGCCCGACCTACCGCTCTTCACCATCGAGGAGTGAGCCGGAAGGACGCGGTCCTGCTTGGTGCCGCGCCATCCGGGACAGCGGGGCACTTCGTGCTGGCACTACCCGCAGGCAGGATTTCCACGACCTCGACGGATCAGTGTGGGTCAGCAGTGGCGACGTAGGCGCGATCTATGTGATCCTCAACGAAACCCATCGACCGATACATCGTGACCGCCGCAACATTGGCGGCATCGACGTAGAGCATGCCGACGGAAAGACCCGCCCGGGCCAACCAGTCCAGACCGGCTTGGGTCAGCGCCCGCCCCCAGCCCCGTCCGCGGAAGTCTGGATCCACGCCGATGACGAAGATCTCGCCCATGGGAGGATCAGTGTCGTTGTGGATCTTTGTCCAGCAGGATCCGGCAATCCGACCGTTCACCTCGAGCATCAACAAACCGTCGGCGTTGAACCAAGGTTCCTTCTCACGCTCGAGCAGAGTGGCCAAGTCCCAGTGGCCCTGCTCTGGATGCGAGGCAAATGCCCGATTGTTAGTGGCCAGCCATGCCGCTTCGTCCATGCCGGGCTGAAACGGCCGGGTTTCGATCCCCTGGTCCGGTTTGGTTCCCCCCGGATCTCGTGGGTGCGGCAGGGGACAACGCATCTGGTACTGGTCGCGTTCGATGCGGAATCCCCGGGCGAGGGCCCGCTGATCGTCCATTGGGTCAGCTCGGGTGACCCACAATCTGACCGACCCGCCGCCTTGTCGAGCGACATCGTCGAGCCCAGTTTCGAGCAACGCGTCGACCACGCCGCCTGGGTCGTCGGTGGCACGATCGACCACCAGTTCCATGACGTGGTGACTGCTGTGCAGGTCCCAGCTCATGTGGCCGTAACCGACCAGATCGGAAGTACCGGTGCGCCGAGCCAACACGGCAACGAAAGGCGTTCGGCCCCGGGCGCCTGATCCGACCCTGGCGTCCGGTGCGCCTCGGTCACCCGGGTCGCTACTGTGGCCCGGGCCTCGGCCGCGTCCCGAAACGTTGGCCAACTCCGTGAATTTGTGTTCGCTCAGCGCTCGATGACCGGTGGACGTCGCCACCTTGTCGAGCAGGGCGAGGATCTCGGTGGTCTGTTGCCGATCAGGTACCGTGAGCACCGTCACGTCTAGGCCGTCCATGTTGAAGACGCTACAAGTAGTCTCCCAGCCATGGCCCGACCCCGTACTCCGGCAGGGCGCGCCCGAGTGACCAATGAACGGCTCGGGGAGTTGTATCCGGAGTCCGCCCATGATCTGTGCGCGCTCAACCATGCGAACGCCTTTCAACTCCTTGCCGCCACCATTCTGTCGGCGCAGTGCACGGATGAACGGGTCAACAAGTCCACTCCCGCGCTCTTCGCGCGCTTCCCGGATGCGCCTTCGTTGGCCAGAGCCGATCCTGACGAGGTCGAAGAACTGATCCGCTCCACCGGCTTCTTTCGAGCCAAGACCCGCAGCCTGCTGGGAATGGCCCAGGCGCTCGTCACCCGGTTCGATGGTGAGGTCCCCTCACGCATGGACCAGCTGGTGACTCTCCCGGGTGTGGGACGCAAGACCGCGAATGTGCTGAGGAGCGTGGCGTTCGGGCTCCCTGGACTTCCGGTCGACACCCACGTCCAGCGGATCGCGGTGCGACTGGGCCTTACGGATCAGACTGATGCGGTCAAAGTGGAAATGGCACTCAACTCGATGATTCCAGCTGCGCAACGCGGCGCCTTCAGCCTCCGCTTGATCCTCCACGGCCGAGCCACCTGCAAGGCCAGATCGCCACGATGTGAAGCTTGCGCGCTGTCTGACTTCTGCCCATCGGCTCTGGCTTCCACTGAACGGAAGGTTCCGTCCGGCCGATAGCCGCTCCGGACGGGCCGGGTTCATGCTCAGCCGTCAGACGATCTTCCGGCCGGTAACTCGCCTGTTGACGACGAACGAACACCGTCGGCGAAACACGCCTTGCGTATTCGATAGCGGGCTCGCCCAGCACGAACACGTTGCTGTCGGCACGAACCAGGTCCGGACGCGGCGAAGGCACCCCGAAGGGTGCCTTCGCGCGAGCGGGTCGGGCGGCGGATCCCGAACACCGCTCTGCGGAACCAGTTGGCGGGAACCGGTTCCGAGACCTCTACATCATCATGT